>JASIGB010000193.1:0-5359 GCA_030045355.1 Bryobacteraceae bacterium | reverse complement strand
TCTAAAGCTCTGGCCACCACGCTCCGAACAAGGGTTTGCTCTTGGGCGGCGAGGAATCGCGTCAACACGCCGGCGACAAGGTTGCCAAGTTTTCAGCCGGCCGGCCAGCATCTCCGTCTACGATGTAAACGGGTGGTCGTGAATTCGGAGGCTTGAGTTAGGTTGACGATTTCACTTCGCTGGAGCGAAGTTGCCCGTTCATGGGGGTTTGCGTCATTCTTACAACTGACCGTCCAACGCCGTTTCTTGAGGAGCTGATGCCCCGATCCCGCAGTGCCCGTGCCCATGAGGAAGTGCTGAAGGCGGCACTCAAGCTGATTACCGAGCACGGTATTGACGTTACCAGCGTCGACGCGATCGCCGAAAATTCCGGAGTGAGCAAAGCCACGATCTACAGGCACTGGCGAACCAAGGAGGAAATTTGCCTGGAGGCTCTGAGCAAGGTCGAGGGCGAGTTTCCCGTGTTCGACTCGGACGATCCCCGGTCCGATCTCATCGACCTGCTGCGGTTTGTGGCGCGAGCGCGCAAACCCGAAACTCTGGGCAAGTTGTGGCCGCGTGTCGTTGGCTATGCTGTGGGGAATCCGGCCTTCGGCAACGCGCTGCGAGCCCGCTTTGACGAGCCCCGGCATGAGCAGATCAGCCGCCTGGTAACGCGAGCCGTGTTTCGAGGCCAGCTTCGCCGCGATCTCGATCTCAACAGCGCCCCCGACATGCTCCTGGGTCCCATCATGTATCGCCGGCTTCAAAACAGCTTCGTCCCACCCGATCTTGCAGAGAAAGTGGTAGATGCGTATTGGAAGGCGAACGCCCCGGCCGTGTCCACCATCCGCCGCACCAGACGAGTTTCCCGCAAACGTTCGGATTGACAAACGAAACGATTCCGTTTAGTATCGATTGCAAAATCACTATGCCAAACGCGACAGGTGAAGCGCAAAGTCCAGACATTGTTGCGGTCTCGGGCGCTCCCACGCTTCTGCTGGGCGATTACGACCTGGCACCACTCGGCTACCGGATCGACGAGTTCTTCGTGTCGGGCATAGCGTCCTGCTACCAGCATACGGGAGCGTCCTCCGCAGACGGGCGCTGGGATGCCGTCAGAGCGGATTCCGCGCCGTACACGACGCGCATCGTCGTGGTGCGGCCGGCCGATCCCAAGAAATTCAACGGTACCGTGGTGGTCGAATGGCTCAATGTTAGTGCGGGAGCCGATGGTTCGCCCGATTGGAACGCGACGCACCGCGAGATCATTCGAGGCGGTTATGCCTATGTTGGGATTTCCGCGCAGAAAGCGGGCATCGACGGGGGCGGCTTAATTCCTATCGCCGGCGCGTCCGGCTTGAAGAAGGCCAACCCGGAACGCTACGAGCGCCTCCACCATCCTGGAGATGCGTTCTCGTACGACATCTTCTCGCAAATCGCGAGAGTTCTTCAGGCAGCGGCTTCCAACCGCGTGCTAGGCGGCCTTGCCCCCGAGCGTGTGCTCGCCATGGGCGAATCGCAGTCTGCCGCGTTTTTGACAAGCTACGTTAACGCGATCGATCCACTTGCCAAGACCTATGATGGCTTTCTGATCCACTCGCGCTTTGGCGGCGCCGCCTCGCTCGAAAACGCTTCGATGATGACTCGAGAAGGGCCTCGCACGGTCAAGTTCCGGCCGAATCTTCGCGCGCCCGTAATTGCCATCATTACCGAGACGGATCTGCTGGATAGCAACATACCGGGCTATAACGGCGCCCGCACCCCCGACAACGACCACCTGCGCGTATGGGAGGTGGCCGGAACTGCGCACGCCGATATGTACACCTTTGGCGCAGGGCGTGTCGATTCCGGATTGGCGCCCTTAGCGGTGTTGGCGGAGGCCAACGCACCCACTACAGCAGTGCTGGGAGGGGTATTGGCCAAGCCTGCGAACAATGCCCTCCAGCATCACTATGTTGTCGAAGCGGCACTTTCCAGCTTGGACCGATGGATTCGAACGGGCCACGCGGCACCGAGCGCAAGGCCGATCGCACTGAAACAGGGAGAGCAACCGGGATCTGGGCCAAGCCTCGTAAGGGACGCGAATGGATTGGCCGAGGGCGGCGTTCGTACGCCGTGGATGGATGTCCCTACGGCTCACTTGTCCGGCGTGGGGAACTCCGGCGGCTTTATTGCCTCTATGGCCGGTGTATGCGAATTGTTCGATATGGCCACGCTCGATCGCCTGTATCCAGGCGGCAAGAAAGAATACCTCTACAAATTCGAGGCTGCCTTGGATTCAGCCATTCAGGCGGGCTTCATCCTCGCCGCGGACCGGGAGGAGATCCTGGGTCTAGCGGCAATCACGTATCACGGTTCGCACTAGAGAGCCCCTCATCCCTTTGTCCCCTCATCCCCGTTGACAAACGAAACGATACAGTTTAGTATCGATTGCGACGGGAGTTTGAGAGTAGAGGGAGTGACGCGATGAAACTTCGTTCAATCCTGGTTGCGTTTCTTCTTGTGGCCGGTTCCTGCCTGGCCGCCGATGTGGACGGAAAATGGTCCGGGATCTTTTCCATGCAGGGCAGCGATTTCCCGGTCAACTTTACCTTCAAGGCCGATGGTGCCGCGCTGACCGGCTCCACCACCGGCCCGGACGGAACCGAGATCAAGATCGCCGACGGGAAGGTCGACGGAAATAGCATTTCGTTCACTGTGAGCTTTGATTTCGGTGGTCAGCCGCTGACCATCCACTACAAGGGCGTGCTGAGCGGGCAGGAGATCAAGTTGACCATGGATATTGAAGGCATGCCTGCTGAGGTGACTGTCAAGAAGACGGCGTGAGAACACGATGGGCGAGATCTATGATGAGCCGACGAGAGTCGATATCTATATTGGGCGCCACGGCGCTCGGCCTCACTGGCGTGCCAGCGGCATTCTCCGCTGAAACATCAGCCTGCGCTCCTCCGCGAAAGGGAGAACCCATGTTGGTGACGACGGACTGCGACGATCCGCTTCTCAAGGATCCGGTGATCGACAAAGATGAGTGGCGCGATGCGCCCGTGCGACACCGCTACGTGAATGGGCACTTCGGCGGCACGACGGTGCGTTTTTCGTTCTACTTTCCGGAGCCTGGCAAATACCAGAGGCGATTCTTCCAAAACACGCATCAGCTTCTCACCAGTGAGAATGCGCCGCCCAACTCGATCGCCTTTGCCATTGCCAGCGGCGGCTACTATGTGCAATCGATTCCGGGACCGAATGAGGCCATCCGCTCGGTGGCCGAATCCGCGCTCGGCCGCGATCCCGCATTGGGCGGCTACCGCGTCAACGCGGCGGCAGCCAAATACTCGCGGATTCTGGCTTCGAAAATGTATGGCGAGCACCGCCCCTATGGCTATATTTACGGCGGGAGTGGCGGCGCCTATCAGGTGATCGCCGCTCTGCAGAATAGTCAGGGCATCTGGGACGGCGGCGTGCCGTATGTGATGGGAACGGCCGATGCCATCCCTAACGTCTTTACGGTGCGCATCCACGCGCTGCAAGTGCTGAAGAACAGGTTCCCGCAGATCATGGATGCCATCGAGCCGGGCGGTAGTGGCGACATGTATGCCGGACTGAACGAGGAAGAGCGCGGAGCCTTGGAGGAAGCGACCAAATTCGGTTTTCCGCCGCCGGGGTGGTTCGACTATCCGACCATGACCGGCGGACCCCTGGCGTTGGTGGCCGGCTACGTGCCGCTACTCGATCCAACGTACGTCGACGATTTCTGGACCAAGCCGGGTTATCTGGGGACTGACCCGAAATCCTCGATTGCCGCGGCTCGCATACGCCACGACAGCACCGTCGTAAGCCTGACGTCGGGCCCGGCGGCCCGTATAGAACTCTCAAGCTTGCCTACCGGCGACTTGACCGGGGCGGATCTGGTCATCCCCAGTGGCGAAGCGGTCGGCAAGACGGTGCCGATGAGCGCGGTCTCGTCCGCCGCGGGAGTTGGGACATTGGTGCGTGCCGTGCCTCTGAGCACGGCCCCAAGCAATACGGTCGCTCTCGGTTTTGGCGCCGATCCCAGGGTCGTAAACGCCATCATGGCCGGCGACGAGGTGCGCATTGACAACTCCTGGTATCTCGCGTTGCAGACCTATCATCGCCATCAGGTCCCCACCCCGGATTTGTATGCGTGGAATCAGTTCCGCAAACCTGACGGTTCACCGCGTTTCCCGCAGCGCAAAGTACGCATCGGGCCGATCGCCGCGTTCAACGGTGCGGGATCCCTGCCTTCGGGCCATTTCAACGGCAAGATGATCGTGATGCAGGCGCTGGCGGATATCGATGCGATACCGTGGCAGGCCGACTGGTATCGCACCAAGGTGAGGGAGGCCGGTCTCGCTGACAGTTTTCGACTCTACTATGTCGAGCACTCGGACCATATCGGCGTCGTGAGCGGGGCGCGGAGTACCCACCTCGTCAACTACGAAGGAGCGTTGCAACAGATCCTTCGGGACCTTGCCGCGTGGGTAGAGCGCGGCGTCGAGCCGCCGGCCGCGACAAGTTATCGGATCGTGGACAGTCAGGTTGTCGTACCGCAGCCTGCGGAGCAACGCCGAGGATTCCAGGCCGTGGTCGATCTGAAGGCCAACGGTCGAGTGCGCGCTGCAATCTCGAGCGGCGAATCCGTGACCTTCAGCGCAAAGATCGAGATGCCGCCAGGTACGGGCAAGATCGTCGCAGCGGAGTGGGACTTCGATGGCCAAGGGACCTATCCGCAAGCTACCGACGCCGGCCAACTCGGCAAGAGCAAAGTGCAGCTGCAGATCATGCACACCTTCACGAAACCTGGTACCTACTTCCCGGCGTTGCGTGTCGCATCGCAACGGGATGGAGATGTCACCACGCCCTTCGCGCGCGTCCAGAACCTCGGTCGCGTGCGCGTCGTGGTGACGTAATGTCAGCCTTACTCAATCTCATACTTGAGTGACAAAATGCCGAAGTCAGATTCCGGGAGATTTCACATTTGTTGCGTATTCCCGATCGAGCTCAGGCATCGCAAGGTCCTGCGCCTCACTTCCGATAGGGTCGTTAACCGACCGGCAGCCCTCCCGCCACCAGCAGGACCGTTTATAAGTGGTTTGAAAAGGAGTGTCACCAGGACTCTTGAAAGCACTCTTGACACAGGAAATTTCGCACGTGAAACTACGGGCAATGATCCAACGTCAGTTCAGCTCGTGTTTCGGTGCGCTCATCGGCCCTAGCTGTGGACCAAAAGGACGGAACTCGTTCATGTTGGCGGCGATCGCCGCGATGTGCGTCCTTGTCCCGATTCCAGGGCTAGCCCAGGAAACCCCGCAGTCCCCTGCGACTCCCGATGTCGTCGAGCGAGGGCATTTTATCTTCT
>JASIGB010000192.1:0-2742 GCA_030045355.1 Bryobacteraceae bacterium | reverse complement strand
ATCGAAAAATTGACGCTGAAGGGCGAATCCATGCAGATGCTGCTGAACAACACGCCCTGGCACATGCCGGTGACCGAGAATCCCCTGCTCGACAGCACCGAGATCTGGACCTTCATCAACACGACGGACGATTCGCATCCCATCCATCTGCACCTGGTGCGTTTTCAGATCCTGGACCGGCGGCGCTTCGAACCGTTCTTTTATCAGGCCACCGGAGAGGTTCGCTACACAGGCCCGGTGACGCCGCCGGCGCCCGAGGAAGCGGGGTGGAAGGACACCGTTCGCGCCGATCCCAAGATGGTCACACGCATCATCGTGCGCTTCGAAGGCTACGCCGGACGCTACGTCTGGCACTGCCACGTGCTGGAACACGAGGACAACGAAATGATGCGGCCTTATGAGGTGATCGCGGCGGCGTCAAAATAGATCGGCTACAATGATCGGGCACAAGGAGCGTCATCGATGTCAGCAGGGATGTCAGCAGGCCAGGCCGACGCGGCGGTTCCCGCTTTGAGCCTTCGCACCTATGCCGAAGGCGATGCCATGATCGTTCACTGCACCGGGAAACTGACCGCCGGGCTGACAGGGATTCTTCGCGACGAGGTCAAGGGGCTGATCCCGCAATCGAAGAAAATCGTCCTGGATTTCACCGAGCTCGTGCAGATGGACAGCATGGGGCTGGGGACCGTGGTGAGCCTGTACGTCTCCGCCAAAGCCTCGGGCAGCCGGTTGATCCTGATCCATCTCAGCCCGCGCATCGGGGATCTGTTCCGCATCACTAACGTCTGGTCGATTCTGGAAGTTTACGGCGAGAACATATTCCGCATGCCGTGAGTTCCACAAGAAATCCTATTGCTGGTTGATAGATACTAAATTCCGGAGGTCCAATGCTGGAATTCGTTCGGCGTCTTCTGGAATCGGATTTCATGCCGCATGGCTATTGCTTCGGCTGGAAGCCCGATATCCTGTGGTTACACGTCACATCCGACGGTCTCATCGCGCTCTCTTATTTTCTAATTCCTTTTACGTTGATTTACCTGGTTCGGGCCCGGCGGGACTTCGATTTTCGCTGGATGGCGGCGTTATTCGGCGTCTTTATTCTTTCCTGCGGAGCCACTCACGTATTCGGGATCGTGACGCTCTGGCACCCGGTCTACCGGCTGGAAGGCGTTGTGAAGGCGGTGACGGCGCTGGCGTCGCTGCCCACCGCGATCCTGTTGCTATGGCTCGCGCCCAAGGCGATCGCGCTACCGAGCCCGCGGCAATTGCAGGCGGCCAACGACGAAGTGCTGCGCCTCAATCGCGACCTGGAAGCGCGGGTGAAAGAACGGACCGCGGATCTGGCGGAGGCCGAGCAGCGATACCGCCAAGTATTCCAACTGAGCCCTCTGCCGATGTGGGTGCGCGATCTTAATGGCGGGCGTTTTCTGGCGGTCAACGCCGCGGCGATCGAACTTTACGGATACAGCGAGGCCGAATTCCTGGCGATGACGGCGGATCAGTTGATCCTGAGCGGCGATGTGCAGCGCGGCACGGAAGATCACGGGAAGCCTTTGCTGGAGCGCCACGCCCGAAAGTCCGGTGCGCCCCTCTTCGCCGAGGTGCGCTTCCGCAAAATACGCTTCGGTTCCGAGCCGGCTTGGCTGGTGCTGGCGACCGACATCACCGAACGCAAAGCCTTGGAGGAACAACTGCGGCATTCGCAAAAGATGGAGGCCATTGGACGGCTGGCGGGCGGGATCGCGCACGATTTCAACAATCTGCTGACCGTGATCCTGGGTTACGCCACCGTAGCGCAGCGGAAGTTCGAAGCCGCGCAGCGGAAGTTCGAAGCCGCACAGCGCAAGCCGGACGCCGCCGCGCACCCGAGGGAAGCTGAAGATCCCATCGGCCGCTCCCTCCGTGAGATCCAGCACGCGGCCGAGCACGCCGCTGCGCTCACCGGCCAACTGTTGGCCTTCAGCCGCAAGCAGGTGACCCAGCCGCGCATCCTGGATCTGAACGCGGAGGTGCGCGGCATGAAGGACATCCTGCATCGTCTGTTGGGCGAGGATATCCAGCTCTCGGTTCGCACGCAAGATGAGCCCTGTCTGGTGGAAGCCGATGCCGGGCAGCTTTCGCAAATCATCATGAACCTGGCGGTAAACGCGCGCGACGCCATGCCCAAAGGCGGCCGGTTGAGCATCGAGACCGATAGCGTCGTGCGCGCGCGGGAGGATGCGGGCGGGGGGAACATACGTCCGGCGGGCCGTTACTGCTGCCTGACCGTGAGCGACACCGGGCCGGGCATCGACCCCGAAATCCAGCCGCATATTTTCGAGCCGTTCTTCACCACGAAGGACCCTGGCACGGGAACCGGCCTGGGACTTTCCACGGTTTACGGCATCGTGGTCCAGCACAAGGGATGGATCGATGTACACAGCGAACCCGGGCACGGCACCACGTTCCGGATTTATTGTCCCGCAGCCGAGTCTGCTCGCCCGGAGCCGGCTCCCGCGGCGGCGGAGCTCGGGAGTCGAGAGATGGCCACCATTTTGTTGGTCGAAGATCAGGCAGCGCTGCGCCTGCTGGCGGAGGACCTGCTCAGCGAAGCCGGGCACCAGGTCTTGTCGGCTGCCAACGGGCGCGCCGCGTTAGAACTCGCTGAGCGGCACGACGGTCCGATCGACATGCTGGTCACCGATGTCGTGATGCCGGAGATCAATGGGCCGGAATTGGCCGAACAGCTTTCGCTCCGGCGGC
>JASIGB010000191.1:0-3218 GCA_030045355.1 Bryobacteraceae bacterium | reverse complement strand
CGGCGTCAAGTGAAGAACGGCGCGCACATTATCGATGTCTGCCTGCAAAGCACCGAGCGCGACGAGATCCGCGACATCCCGCCGTTCTACGAACGCCTGATCCGCAAGATCCGCGTGCCGGTCATGATCGACAGCACCGATCCCCAGGCCATCGAACTCGCGCTCACGTATTGCCAGGGGAAAAGCATCATCAACTCCATCAATCTGGAGGACGGCGAAGAAAAATTCGCGCGCGTGTGCCCGCTCGCAAAGCTCTATGGCGCGGCGTTGGTGGTGGGCTGCATCGATGAGGAGAAAACCCAGGCGCAGGCCTTCACGCGCGAACGCAAACTCGCGGTGGCCGAGCGCTCCTACCGGCTGTTAACTCAAGAATACGGAATCCCGCCCGAAGATATCCTGATCGATCCGCTAGTGTTTCCTTGCGCGAGCGGCGACGCTGGGTATCGGGGCGCGGCGGTGGAAACCATCGAAGCCATTCGCGTCATCAAGCAGGCGCTGCCTTTGGTCAAAACGATTCTCGGCATTTCGAACGTGTCCTTCGGCCTTCCCGCCGCGGCGCGCGAAGTCGTGAATTCGGTGTTTCTGTTTTACTGCACCAAGGCCGGCTTGGACCTGGCGATCGTCAACGCCGAAAAACTGGAGCGCTATGCGTCCATTCCCGAAGCCGAGCGCCGCATGGCGCACGATCTGCTCTTCCATGCGGGGGCGGCCGACATTGCGGCCATCACCGCGCATTTCCGTCAGGGCGGCGCGCGAACGAAGCAGCCCGCACCGGATCTATCGCCAGGACATCAAGCGTTGGACCGGAAACTGGCGAACTACATCGTTGAAGGCGCGCGCGACGGCTTGATCGAGGACCTGGAGCGCAAGCGCCGCGAGGGCGCGAGCCCCATCGAGATCATCAACGGCCCACTTATGGACGGCATGAACGAAGTGGGGCGGCTGTTCAACAACAATGAACTGATCGTGGCGGAAGTGCTGCAATCGGCCGAAGCCATGAAGGCCGCAGTCACGTACCTGGAGCACTTCATGGCGAAAGGGGAGAGCGCGGCGCGCGGTAAAATCCTGCTCGCCACCGTGCAAGGCGACGTGCACGATATCGGGAAGGATCTGGTGGAAATGATTCTCGCCAATAACGGCTACACGGTGATCAACCTGGGGATTCGCGTGCCGCCGCAAGCGCTCATCAGCGCGTACTCCGAACATGCCCCGGACGTCATCGGCCTGTCGGGACTCCTGGTGAAAAGCGCGCAGCAAATGGTATCGACAGCCGTCGATCTGAAAGCCGCCGGAATCTGCGTGCCGCTGCTGGTGGGCGGCGCGGCGTTATCGGAAAAGTTCACGCGCACGCGCATCGCGCCCGCTTACGGCGAGGCGGTTTGCTATGTGAAGGACGCCATGGGCGCGCTGCGGCTGATGAATCAGTTGGTGGACCCTGCAGCACGAGACGCGGTTCTCGAATCACACCGGCCGTCATTTCCCGCTTCCGAAGCCCCGCCAGCCCACCTCTCGACCGTGCATCCAGCGAAGCGCCGCAGTACCAGGGTTCGCGCGGACATTCCCATCCCACCGGCGCCTTATCTGGAGCGCAGAACCTGCGCGGCGGCCGATTCATACGCGGTGTGGGCGTTCCTCAATTCACAGACATTCTATGGAAAGCACCTGGGGTACCGGCGAAATTTCGAGAAGGCGCTTGCCGATCGCGATCCGAAAGCGCTCGCGCTCGCTCGCCACATCGAAGATCTGAAGCAGGAAGCCGCGCAGTTCATGCACATTCGCGCGGTCTGGCAGTTCTTCGAAGCCGAACGCGACGGCAATGCCATTCGCCTTTTTGCTCCTAACTCGTCCATCGCGCTTCACACCTTTCGATTCAGCCGGCAGTCGCGAGAAGATGGCCTCTGCTTGAGCGACTACATCCTGGACCCCACAGACGGTCAGCACGATCATCTCGCGACGTTCGTCGTAAGCGCGGGCGCCGGCATCCGCGAACGCGCCGAACAGTGGAAGCAGTCCGGAGAATTCTTCAAAGCGCACGCGATTCAGGCGCTCGCGCTCGAAACCGCCGAAGCGTGCGCGGAATGGCTGCATGCCCGCATCCGCGAGGACTGGGGCTTTCCCGATCCTCCGTCGATGACCATGCGCGAGCGCTTCACCGCAAAATACCGCGGCAAGCGCTACAGCTTCGGCTTTCCGGCCTGCCCGGATCTCGACGACCAGCGCGGTATCTTCAAGCTGCTTCGACCCGAGGACATCGGCGTCGAACTCACCGAAAGCATGATGATGGACCCGGAAGCAAGCGTGAGCGCGCTGGTGTTCCATCATCCCGATTGCGTGTATTTCGCCGTAGCCGAGCCCGGGCGCGCCTGATATCGGGCATCAACAAACGGGATACCGCGAGCCCATGTTCTAAAATAATGGGTTGCGATGCCCCACAAACTGAAGAACATCCTGATTCGTGTGCCCAGCGATATCGAGATTGCACAAGCGGCCACGCCTCTTTCCATCAGCCAGATCGCGTCCGAAGCCGGCATTCTGCCCGAAGAGTTGGATCTCTACGGCAACACCAAGGCCAAGGTTCATCTTTCCATCCGCGACCGGCTCAAGGATTCGCCGAACGGCAAATACATCGTCGTGACCGCGATCACGCCCACGCCGCTCGGCGAAGGCAAGACCACCACCACGGTCGGACTGAGCCAGGCGCTTGGCGCGCACCTGGGCAAGAAGGTGTTCACGTGCATTCGCCAGCCCAGCCAAGGCCCCACCTTCGGCATCAAGGGCGGCGCGGCCGGCGGAGGCTACAGCCAGATCATTCCGATGGAGGAGTTCAATCTCCATCTCACCGGCGACCTGCACGCCATCACGGCCGCCAATAACCTGCTCGCCGCGGCGATCGACGCCCGCATGTTTCACGAAAAGAGCGCGACCGACGAGCAGTTGTTCGACCGGTTGTGCCCAGTCTCGAAAGACGGCACGCGCAAGTTCGCGCCCGTGATGCTGCGCCGCCTGCACAAGCTGGGCATTTCGAAAACCGATCCCAACGAGCTCACGCCCGAAGAGCGCAGCCGTTTCGCGCGGCTGGATATCGATCCCGACAGCATCACCTGGCGGCGCGTGGTCGACACCAATGACCGCATGCTGCGCGGCATCACCATCGGCCAAGGCCCGGAAGAAAAAGGCTTCACGCGCTCCACGGGATTCGACATCACCGTAGCCAGCGA
>JASIGB010000190.1:0-5171 GCA_030045355.1 Bryobacteraceae bacterium | reverse complement strand
GAAGGTGATCTTGCCGAAGTGCATATAGTCGAGCTTCTTGTCGAGCGTGATCGTGTTTCCGCGGATGGCCGCAATGTTGCGCCGTTCTGCCTGCCGGGGATCGAAATCCGTGGATGCGAGAACGATCTCGTCGCCGGCGCGCCAGCCGGCAGCGTTCAGGACCTGGATCGAGGTGGCGCCAGCGTTCGCTGTGCTGGACAGCTTCGTCCAGGAATTGGTCCGGTCACCGTGAAGATTGAGGGTTCCGCCCATGAGCAAGATCCCGCGGTCCACGCGGTCCGTCGTTCCACCCACTCCACTGATGTCTTCGTCTTTGACGTTGTTGGTGAAGGTGATGGTGGCCTTGCGGGTGTGAGGGGCCTTTTCGGTGCCGATCTCCAACTCGCCGTGCAACATGATCCACTCGGTGGTCAGTTCAACGTCTTTGTTGTTCGCGAAGCTCAGCTTGCCGTTGATCGTCAGACCGTTCAGCGGCGGGGTATTGACGTCGAGCACCACTTCTTTGCCGGCGTCGATGGTGACCTTGTCGCCTGCCACGGGCACCTTGCGGTTGGGCCAGGTCGCCCGATCAGACCACTTCATCGCCTTCGCTGCCGTCGCTCCAGGACTCTGGGCCTGCACGATAGTGAACACGCTGACGAGCAACGATGCTGAAAGCAACGCCATCAGAAGGAACGAGCGATTCTTCTTCCTCATGACATGAACCTCTGTTACTTGAAAATGATACTCGAAAAATGACCACGATCTAGCCTACAGGATAGCGTGAACACCGCCGCTAATCCGGCGTTATGTCAACTGCGCCGTACACGCACGAAGGGCGTCTCGCTATCCCCCAGCAAGCTTCGTCCGTGGCATGACCACCCAACCGCCGCCAAAATTGGTGTCACGAAGCGATCATTTTGCTTGCGGCGCCGCGCGCCGCAGATAGTCGAAGAAGTTCAGCATAAAGGTTACCCGCGGCGGACCTTGGGCCTCTTGGCGGGGAGCCGGGAACATGGCTACATGCTTGCCGTCCGGCGCCAGGTCGAAATTCTGCCGGACTCCACTTCGGCGAATGAGCGTGCTCGACCACTGCCTGGGTATGCCCGGGCTGAACGTGTCGCCTTGAGCGGTGTAGTCGGTCACCATGAGGTGATCGTCGCTGCCCAGGAACAAGAGCTCGTGGGCAGCGCGAGACCACACGGGGAATTTTCCTCCACCGGAAGAGACTTTCCACTTGCCTCCAGGACCCGGGAAGGATCGCACATATACTTCTTCACTGGTCGATTCGGTGGACGAATAGGCGAGAAAGCGTCCGTCCGGCGAGAAGGCGGCATCTACTTCGACAATCTTAGGATCGTTCAGGAAAGCATCGGGCCGACCCGGCCTGGGATGGTCGGGATCGCTCTGGTCCAGTGAAACCGTCCAGACGTCGGGCAAACCGTTGGTGCTTCTGGTGAACGCCAGACGACTGCCATTGGGGGCCACGGACTGTGGGCGCAAGGTATCGCCTTTGATGTTCAGAAGACTCCGCGGCGGGGACGATCCATCGGCACGAGCCCACCACAACGTAGAGCCCGAGCTGAAAACCAGGTGCTTGCTATCGGGCGCCCATGCCAGCTCGTAGTCTCCCGGAGCGCTGAAGGTGAGCTGTGCCGGCGTTTTTCGCTCCACATCGTAAACCCAAACCTCGGCTCCGCCGCCAGTGCTTGCGATGTAGGCCAGGCGCTTTCCGTCCGGCGAAAACCGAGGCGAGTCATACCTGCCCTTCGCCAACAACTCCGTTGTTTTGCCGGAGGCGTCCAACGACGAAATGGGATAGGACACGCCTTCTGTCTTCCCAATCAGATAAACCAGGGTTCCATTGCGCGATACATCGTACTGCCTGGATTCGGCTTGCGGGCCAATAGCACTCCCGGCGGCGACATCGTTGACTAAAGGCGCCGGCGAGCCCTGAATTTCCAGATGATCGGGATCGAACGGAACCGCAAACATCGTGTTCGTGTTCTGCCGCAAGTAAAGCAGGTGCCCTTTTTTTCCGAATGTTGGCACAAAGAGTGGGGCGTACGCATCCGGTATTAGCATTTTGGCGCGGCCGGTCTTCAGGGAGACCGCATAGACAGCCGCACTCAGTTCAACGTTCGATCCAGTGAAAAGGATCGAGGAGCTGCCGGGCAGCACTTGTGGAAACTGCTGATATCCGCCGTCCTCGATTTGCTGGTCCGCGCTGCTTGTGGCGGAGCAGCTCCAGAGCCCGGAAGGGCCGCCAACGATAATGTTGCCGTTGTCGCCCCAACTCCCGCCGAGCGAATTGGGCGAGTGGCAGAGCGGGACAGCCCCGCCTCCCTGCACGGCCGCCTTCATCAGGTTGCTATTGTTGAAGAACCCGATCCACTGGCCGTCGGGCGAGAAAAAGGGATCTACTCCGCCTTCGCTCGCGGGAATCGGTGTAGCGTCGGCCTGGTCGAGAAACCGAATAGCCGGTTGCCGGATTCCGTTGCGCTGGATCGGAAAGACGATGCGCGTACCGTCGGGAGACAAGGCAATGGTGGCCTCCTTGCCCGCGACGGCGTCGGGCCCGAGGTCCACGTTCAGGCGAATCGGCGGATGCTCGACCGGCCGCGTGGCACGCCACGCGATCCAGCCCAAAGCGCCGGATGCCGCCAGAAACAGCGCAGCGGCCGCGGGCCAGAGTGGCGAGGGAGCAGCGACAACGGGCGCGGCCTCTTCCGTTAGCAAATCGCGCGCGTCGCCGATGTCGCGCAGGCGCTTCCTCGGATCCTTTTCGAGGCAGCGGCGGAGCAGCTTGCGGACGTTCGGCGGGACTCGCTCCAGGTCCGGCTCCTTGGTCAACACCTGCGCGAGCGTATCCGCGGGATCGCCGCCTTTGAACAAGCGGTCACCTGTCAGCAACTCGTGGAGCACCACTCCCCAGGACCAGATGTCGGCGCGCTTATCGACGCGTTTGCCCTTGGCCTGTTCAGGAGCCATGTACGCGGCTGTGCCGAGAATGACTCCCGCGAGCGTTGCGTTCATTGTTAGCGTGGGCGAATTGACGGGATCGCTGGGCGGCGACTCCGGCGTGTCGCTGAACGCTTTGGCCAGCCCAAAATCCAGGAGTTTGACCACGCCGTCCGCGGTGGCCTTGAGGTTGGCGGGCTTCAGATCGCGATGAACGACGCCTTTTTCGTGTGCATATTCGAGCGCGTCGGCGATCTGCATTGCGATCTTCCAAGCTTCATCGAACGGCAGCGGGCCTTTGGGCGATTCGCCCTCGACCAGTTCCATGATCAGCGCGTTATCTTCGACGCCATAGATCTGCGCGATGTTCGGATGGTTCAAGGACGCGAGGACCTTAGCTTCTCGCTCGAATCGCGCCATGCGATCGGGGTCCTGCGCGAAACTCGCCGGCAGAATCTTGATCGCTACGTCGCGGTCGAGCTGAGTATCCCTCGCCCGATACACCTCGCCCATGCCGCCCGCGCCGATGGGGGCAATGATTTGGTACGGTCCCAGCTTAGCGCCGGCAGGAAGTGGCATACGCTTGGTTTAGCTCAGTTTACTTGATCGGATCTTAGATCGTGGCCGAGTGACGCGCCACATGGAGAAAGCCCTTTCGATCGATGGCGACCATCGCATTAGGAACTTGAAATGCCCTAGCTATAGCGTTCCAAATCGCGGGAGGCGCCAACCGGCCCCCGACCTCACCAGCCCGCTGGTCACAGCTGCCCTCGTACCTTTTTCCACCAGCTGTCATTCATTTCCCGCCCCCCGCCCCGCTACGCGACGCGTGGCTGTCATTCTGGAACTGATTGCCTCACGCTCCCCCCGCCCCGACTTTCGCCGCAAGCTCGCCAAATGCCAAAATTTTTCGCCGCACCCCCGCACACATCTCCCACCCCCAAACCGTCCGATACCGTGCCTGCAGCCCCAATCGCCAACCCCGGAGGCGACGCCGCCTGGCGGAGCCGATCCGCCCGCCAGCCGAGAAACCGCTTGAAACCCGTGGGTCGCGAAGGACCGTCTGTTACTATCAGAATCGTGCGGATAAAGGTCCTGTTTTTCGGCATCTTGAAGGACATCGTCGGCCGCTCGGAAGACCACATCGAGGTCGCCGACGGCGCGCACCTGGAGTCCGTCTTCGCCCGCTACGCGCGCCAATTTCCGCGCCTCACGGACCTGGAATCCAGCATCCTGCTGGCCTGCAATCACGAATTCTGCGACCGTTCGGCCGCCATCCGCGAAGGCGATGAAATCGCGTTCCTGCCGCCGGTTAGCGGCGGTTCGGGCGCGGCCAGCCGTTACACGCACGAAATCTCGGACGCCGAAACAGGCTGTTTCTTCGCCCTCACGCGCGAGCCCATCGACACGCCCGCCATCGGCCGGCAACTGCTGCGCGGCGAGGACGGCGCGCTGGTGGATTTCGAAGGCGTGGTGCGCAACAACACCAAAGGCCGCGCCACGCGCTTTCTCGATTACGAATGCTACGAGCCTATGGCGGTCAAGATGATGGCCGAGATCGGCCGTGAAATCCTGCGCACGCACCCCATCGGCCGCATCGCCATGGTGCATCGCCTGGGCCGGCTCCAGATCGGCGAAGCGAGCGTCGCCGTCGTCGTCACCGCCCCGCATCGCAAGCCCGCGTTTGACGCCGCTCTCGAAGGCATCAATCGGCTCAAGCGCATCGTGCCGATATGGAAGAAAGAACACTTCGCCGACGGTGAGGTGTGGGTCGATGGGGAGTGGGACGAGTCCGTCCTGAAAAAGTGATCCGCTCGCTGCTTTGTTTTCTTTTCGCCGCTCTAGGACTCACCGCGCAGCCCGAGCCGGTGATTCGCGTCAACGTCCGCCTGGTGCACATGCTGGTCACCGTGAAGGATGCCGCCGGACAACTGGTCGGCTCGCTTAACAAAGGCGATTTCACGGTCTACGACAACGGCGTCAAGCAGGAGATCGCTCTCTTCGACCGTGAAACCGCGCAGCCGCTTTCGGTCGCCATGATGGTGGACACCAGCGCGTCGACGGGCATCGAAAAAAGTTACGAGCTCGATTCGGTCAGCCGTTTTCTACGCGTGCTGCTGACCGAGGGCAACCCCGCCGATACCGTTTCGCTCTATACCTTCGACTGGCAGGTGTCGCAGCACGGCGGCTTCACGCGGCGCTTTGCGCGCCTGGATGCCGTGCTGAAGCAG
>JASIGB010000189.1:0-13085 GCA_030045355.1 Bryobacteraceae bacterium | reverse complement strand
AGCATCAACTTGTACAGATCGGGCGGGAATTCCTGGGGATTGGCAATATTCCTGATTGTCGGTTGCAGGGTTTCCAAAGCTCGCTTACAGGCGCCGACCGACTCGATAAGGATTCCCTCCTTGACAAAGCCCTTTCCCTCTGGAAAATCCAGGGCGTACAAGCGGAATTTACCCGAAGCCGAATCCGCGAGCCAAATTTGGACTGCGTCACAATCCATAACTTCACGAATACTGGCTGAGATTGCCCGCAGCAATTCGCGAAGCTCCAGGTTTGAAGTGATCTCCTTCGTTAGCTTCAGGAGAAGCTGGAGCCGGCTATTTTGAGTGATAATCGCTTGCTCAGCAGTCTTACGTGCTTCGATGTCGGTGTTTGTTCCGTACCATTTCATGACTCTTCCGTGGTCCAGGGACGGTGTCGCGCGAAATAGAAACCACCGGTATGCTCCGTCGAAACGGCGCAGGCGCGCTTCAATTTCTCCTGATTGCCCGGAAGCCAACACGCCGCGCCAGTAATCCGTGAGCCTGTTCAGATCCTCCGGATGAACCGCACTTGTCCAACCCCAGCCTCGTACTTGATCCGCGGATAGGCCAGCGTAATCCAGCCACCGTCGATTGAAGAATTCGACCGCGCCGTCGGCTGCCGCCGACCAAGCCATGACTGGAATGGTTTCAATGACTTCCTGAAGCTCTCTCTCACTGCGTTGCAGCCGCTCATTCTGGCGTTGTAATTCTCGGTGTGCGGCCTCGGCCTGCCGGAGATTGAAATTGTCATCAATCGCGAAGGCAACCACTCGCCCGATGAGACACAGGAAAGAAATGTCGTCGGCACTGTAAACGGTTCCAGGAGGTCCTGACATGCCCAGCGCGCCCAGGCGCCGATGCGGTGTCGTGAGGGGCACAAAAACCAGCGGTCCGATGTGAAGACCTTGGGCTGCGATCCCTTGCTTGAGTCGCGCGGGAACCCTTTCATCTTGGTCCCAATCAGCAATGTGGAACGGCTCCTGCGTGGCGAATGCCTGCCAGGATGGCCGCTGTTGCACCGGCACATTGGCGTATGCGCTGATGAGGCTTTTCTCGGACCCCACGACAGCCCATTCGACTTCGGTGGAATTTTCCTTATAAACGAGGATGTAGAACTGGAAGAAGTCGAGGAACTCGTCCAATTGTTCCGAGAGGATTCTGGTCAGATCCTCGGGCTCTCTGCATGCGGAAAGTGCTTCACTGATGCGAAGCAAAGCCTCATAGCGTTGCCCCTCGCCCCGCGTTCGAATGGCGACATCTGGGCTCATTTCGTGTTGGAAGCACCTCTTCCTCATTTTCGGTCCCAAGCGGTTCACACCGCAATTCAACAAG
The DNA here is from genome assembly GCA_030045355.1 of Bryobacteraceae bacterium. Taxonomy (GTDB): domain Bacteria; phylum Acidobacteriota; class Terriglobia; order Bryobacterales; family Bryobacteraceae; genus Palsa-89. The sequence goes on along the minus strand of JASIGB010000189.1, from coordinate 11,732 downwards.
ATGGTGCAACCGGCATGAATGTCGCGTCCCGGCTTCGGCGAACGAATGATTCGCGGGACGCGTAGACGCGTCCGAAAGAAGTAAACGCGTGGAAGCCCGGCGCGAGCTTTCGTCCCGTCGGGTCCGCGCCGCTCCCTCAAGAACGGAAACGCTCCCGGGTCCCATCCTCCGGGAACGAACCCTGAGCGATCCGGCGGAATACGGACGAATGGCCATGATCGCGAGGACTCCGTGCCTGGCCGTTACCTATGTCTTAGGAACGTTCTGTTACCCGTGTGTGCGGGCCGCACAATTTTACAGTGGCGGAGAGAGAGGGATTCGAACCCTCGATAGAGTTTCCCCTATACACGCTTTCCAAGCGTGCGCCTTCAACCACTCGGCCATCTCTCCGGGGCACGACAAGAGCGCGCGGGAAGCCCGCGCACTTCAGTCTAACATGCAGGCCGCGCTACACCGCGTGGCGCTTGGTGCGGGAAAGCAATTCTATGGCGCGGGCCAGAGCGCGGCTCTCGGCGTCCTCGCGCGTGTCGGCGACGATGCGCGCCAGCGCCGCGCCGGGCGACACGTTGTCGGCCTTGGTGTGCCATTTCTCGCCGAGTTGATACGTGGTCAGGTTTACCTGCCAGCCGTCGACGTCCACCACGCGTTCGCTGAAGTTTTCCGGCTTCACGCTTGGCCCGCCGATTTCGCCGCGCCTTTTTCGACGGGGGCGCCCACCAGGTTGCCCCACTCGGTCCAGGAACCGTCGTAGTTGACGACGTTGCCCACGCCCAGCAGATATTTGAGAACAAACCAGGTATGGCTGGAGCGCTCGCCGATACGGCAATACGCGATCACCGGTTGCCCTTTGTTGACGCCTTCGGCGCCGTACAGCTTTTCGAGATCTTCGACCGGCTTGAACGTTCCATCGTCGTTGCAAGCCTTGCCCCACGGCACGTTGCGGGCGCCGGGAATATGACCGCCGCGCTGGCAGGTCTCCGGCAATCCCGGCGGCGCGAGAATTTCGCCCGTGAATTCCTGCGGGCTGCGCACGTCGATCATTACGGCGCTCCCGGACTTCTGCGCCTGTTGCACCTGCGGCAAAAACGCGCGCAGCGAAAGATCGGCTTCGGCGGACTTGTAGCCGGTGCCCGGCGTGGGCTTGGTGGAAGCAGTATCCAGGTCGCGGCCTTCGGCCAGCCATTTCTTGCGTCCCCCGTCCATGATGCGAACGTCTTTATGCCCGTAAATTTTCATCTGCCACAGCGCCCAGGCGGCGAACCAGTTGTTGTTATCGCCGTAAAGGACGACAGTTGTGCCGTTGCCGATGCCGGATTGCGTCATCAGATCATCAAACGCGGCTTGCGGCAGAATGTCGCGAACAGTGGTGTCGCAAAGCTGCGTGTTCCAGGCCCAGGCGAGGGCGCCGGGAACGTGGCCTTCGTCGTAGGCCTTGGTGTCCACGTCGACTTCAACCACCCGAACGTTGGAATCCTTGGCGTGGGAAGCGACCCAATCGGTACTCACTAATACTTCCGGATGCGCGTACGCAGCGCTCATGTTCAAACCTCCGCTCTCCTCATTCTAACCTGCAAATTCGATGGACTAGAAGGCAATGATCATCCCAGATCGAATTTCTCATGGTGCAGCAGCGGGTCGGCTTTCACCAGCACGGGCCGGTGCAACAACTCCTCGAGCTCTTCCAGATATTGGTTCTGGTTGGATTTCAAGACCTTCGCCACATCCGGGTGCACGCGCAGGACGACATCCTTGCCTTCAATGGCGCGGGCGACTTTGCCCGCTTCCTGCAGGATCTCACTCACCACGGTCTGGACGCTCTTGACGTAACCCGCGCCTTCGCAGTGCGGGCAAGGCATGCACAGCGCGCGCTCCAGGCTTTGTTTCACGCGTTTGCGCGTGATGGCGACCAAGCCGAAATCGTTGAATTGCAGAATTTTGTAGGGCGCGCGGTCGCTGCGCATGGCATCTTCAAGCGCCTGCATCACCTTCTGGCGATTCTTGCGCTCATCCATGTCGATGAAATCCACGACGATGATGCCACCCAAGTCGCGCAGGCGGACTTGGCGCACGATCTCCTTCACCGCTTCGGTATTGGTCTTGACGATGGTGTCTTCCAGCCGATTGGAACGGCCGACGTATTTGCCGGTGTTCACGTCGATCGCCACCAGCGCCTCGGTCTGGTTGATCACGATGTGGCCGCCGGATTTGAGCCAGACCTTGGGCCGCAACGCCTTTTCGAGCTCGGCGGTGACGTTGAAGGCGTCGAAAACCGGTTCCGTCCGCGTGTACAGCTTGACGCGCGCCACCAGGCTGGGCTGGAAGCGCTGGACGAAGTGCAGGACGCTCTCGTAAAGCTCTTCGTTGTCCACCCAGATGGCCTTGAAATCTTCGGTGAACTGATCGCGCAGAGTGCGCTGGACGATGTCGAGATCATGATGCAGCAGCAGCGGCGCTGGCCTCTTTTCAGCCTTCTGGCGGATGTCCAGCCAGAGGTTGAACAGAAAATTCATGTCGGCCGCCAGTTCGTCCTCGCTCTTGCCCTCGCCCGCGGTGCGGACGATGAAGCCACCGGGGATTCCGGCGTGATGGATCTGCAGGATGCGCTTCAGGCGCTGGCGCTCTTCGTCGCTCGCAATTTTGCGCGACACGCCGGTGTGTTCGAGCGTCGGCATGTAAACCACGTAGCGCCCGGGGAGCGCAATGTGTGAGGTGATGCGCGCACCCTTTTGTCCGAGCGGCTCCTTGGCGATCTGCACGATAATCTCCTGACCTTCCTTCAACAACTCGGTGATGGAAGGAAGAGGCGCTCTTTCAGGCCGCGTGACGGTGCGTGCTTCCGGCGGCGGGAAACCTGCTTCTGAAGAGGGCGCCGGCGTTTCTCCGTTGTGGCGGAACTCACTGTGCCCGCCGCGCATCTTGCGGCGCATGCGGCGCGGCATGCGATGGGGGAAACGTCCGCCCTGTTCGCGGACCTGCGCCGACAGAGGCGGCATGCCGATGGCTGGAGTCTCGGCCGCTGCCGCTTCCGCCTGCAACTCGGCTTCGATTTCCTCGGCGGCTGACTCGGAACCTGCTGGCTCTGTCTCCAGTTCGTCTTGAAGTTCGCTCGAGGCCATGGCCTCGTCAATTTCTTCGATCGGCTCGGCCGCGAGGATTTCGGCGGCAGCGAGGATTTCCAGGGGCTCCGGTTCGGCGATTTCCGCCATGGCCACGATCTCGCTGTCTTCGGCGATGGGAGCATCGTCCGGTTCCTCAACAGCTTCTTCGGCGATTTCGGCCAGCGGCTCGGGCAGTGCGGCGGCTAGTGGCTCACGGTCCGGGGCATCGGGCTCATCCACCGTTTCGATTTCGAGCTCGGCTTCCTCTTGGCGTGGAGCGGCGGAGCGAGAGTATTTTGCCAGAGACTCGCCGGGCAGAACCGAAAAATCGGCAGCGCCCGCGCTGGCCGCGCGCGGTGCGCTTTCGGCGGGCGATACCGTCGAGCCCGGCTCGGCCGAAGCAGTGGACGGCGCTTCGCTATAACGGGGCGGACGGGACACTTCCGAGGCGTACTTGGATTCGGGGAATCCACGGCCGCGGCCACGGCGGCGCCGGGAACGGCGTCCTCCGCGCTCGCCACGTTCCGGACGCGAGAAGCGCTCGGGACGTTCGGCTGACGGAGCCGCGGCGGATTCCGGCGCTACCGGCTCCGGGCTTGTGGCGGGCTCGGCCCCTTCGGCCGCTTCGACGGCCTCGGGCGGGGTCTCGCGGGGGGCGGGGGTAGCTTCCCGGAACGCGGGCTCCGCCGGCGGCCGGCCTCCACGTCCCGGCTCACGCCCGGCCGGCAAACGATCGAAATCCTCGGCCTCTTCGGAAAAGTCCGAAACATACAGGAACGCGTCGCGCTCCAGGCCCAGGTCGACGAAAGCCGACTGCATGCCCGGCAGAACACGCGTGACACGGCCTTTATGAATGCTTCCGGCGAGCGAATATTCGTTCGCGCGCTGGAAGTACACCTCGACCAGTTGGTCGTCTTCGAGAATCGCCACTTTGGTTTCGTGGCGATTGGCGGAAATCACCAATTCTTTGCTCATCTGCTCCTACAGTTCCTGGCGGGAACGGAGCTTTGAGAAAAAGCGGAGGGAGAACTCCAAGCGAGCCCGCCGCGCCGGGTGATCCAGAGGACCGTTTGCCCGGCGCCGCCGACTCCAAAATCTTTGAGCCCCGCTCACCCGGTGGAGAAGCAAATCTCGACACCTTGTCCGCCGCAGCGGCTTTGCAGCGCTAGGCGAATCGGAAAAACTCGCGGCAACAATACCGCCGTCAGCGCGAACTCTCCCGGAGAGAGGCCTTCAACCCTGCCGCTGGTCTGGATGACGACATCCCGGACGCGGACCAGTAGCGGGAATCGAACTCATTGACCCTCAATCTCTCAAAACCGGCCGTTTCCCGGCCATTCAATTTACAAATCGCCGGAGCCGGACGTTATTCACGAGCCCCAGCATCAAAAACATCGCTACGATATTCGATCCGCCGGAACTCATCAGCGGCAGGGGAATACCGGTAACCGGCATCCTTCCCACCACCATTCCGACATTGACCAATATGTGAAACAACAACAATGCCGCTACCCCCATGCAGATGTACATTCCGGCTCGATCCGAAGCGGTCTGCGCGTTCTGGACGATCTGCATCAGCAACAAAAAATATAGCCCGAGCGCCACGATGACGCCCACGAATCCGTGCTCTTCGGCAAAAGCCGAAAAGATAAAATCCTTCTGCGGCACCGGCAGGAACCGTCCCTGGGTTTGCGTACCCTTGGTTACGCCGCGCCCCCAGAGCGCGCCCGCCCCGACCGCGATTTTCGACTGGATCACCTGGTAACCCGATCCCTTCGGGTCCTGACTCGGATCCAGAAAACTCACCACCCGTTGCCGTTGATAATCCTTCAACACCAGCCAATAGCTGATCGGCGCAATCACGGCGACAATCGCCAGGACGACCACGGCGTACTGCCAACGAAACCCCGCAAGAAAAACACCCACGGCCAGGATCGGCACAAACGTCAGCGCGGTGCCCAGGTCCGGCTGAATCATCACCAGGACCATCGGCAGACCCACCAGCCCTGCCAGCTTGAGCAGGTCCCGCAGTTCCAACTGATCGCCCTTGAACTCCGATAAGTACCGGGCTACTAGGAGAACGATTACCAGTTTAACGAATTCCGAGGGCTGCACGTGGTAACTCGGAGACCCGATCCAGCGCCGCGAGCCGAAAACGGTGGTCCCCACGGCATAAGTGGCGAGCAGCGTGGCCACGGAAAGCACGTAGAAGACGGCCACCTGTCCGAGCAGGGTGTGATAGTCGATCAGCGTCCCGATCCACAGGGCCGCGAATCCGGCCAGGATCCATATGCCTTGCTTCCACCAGGCCTCAGTGAACTGGGTGTCACGCGTGGCGCTGTAGATTTGCAGCATTCCGAGCGCGCAGATGACCGAGACCAGGATCAGCATCAGCCAATCGAAATCGCGGAGAGAGCGGTGTGCGGCGGCGGCCATGTCAGAAACTCATTCGAGGAAACTCATTGCAGTTCAGTCGGCGGAACCGGCGGAGGCGTTTCCAGCAGGCCGGTGGGAAGATGTTGGACCGGTGCTGGGGGCTGCGCGAGCCGGGCCTTCTTGTCGAAGTAGGCTTTGATGACGTCGCGCACGATTGGCGCGGCCAACTGGCCGTGCTCGCCGTTCTCAAACAGGGCCGCGACGACGATTTCGGGATTCTCGTGCGGCGCGAAGCCGACGAACCAGGCGTTGTCTTTCATGTCCGGCGCCACTTTGAAGCCGGAACGGATGGCCGCGTTGGACACTAACTGCGCGCTGCCGGTTTTGCCGCAGACCTCGACACTCGGCAGGTGCGCGCGAACCCCGGTGCCGCCTTCGTTGACGACGCCGCACATGCCGGAAATCACCTTTCCCAGATTCTCCAGGTTGATTTCGGCGCGCCGTGGAGGCGGCAAATTCTTCGCGTCCTTGACCAGGTGCGGCTCATACCACATGCCGCCGATGGCGAGGCCGCCGATAGCCGAGGCCATTTGGAGCGGGGTCACTGTCGTGGCGCCCTGGCCGATGGCGACCGAGATGGTTTCGCTCGGATACCAGCGCTCGCGGAAATTGCGCAGCTTCCAATGGCTGGATGGCACCAGGCCTTCGGCCTCATGCGGCAGATCGATGCCGGTCTTCTGGCCATAGCCGACCATCTCGGCGTATTGGGCGATGCGATCGATGCCCAAGCGGTTGCCGACGTTATAGAAGTACGTATCGCAGGACTGTACGATCGCTCGATGCAGTGAAATGGTCCCGTGGACGTGCCAGCACTTGTGGTAGCTGCCGTAGAAACTTGCGCCACCGGTGCAATTGACGCTAAACGTATCGTCGATGGCTCCGGTCTCCAGGCCCGCCAGCGCCACGATCGGTTTGAACGTAGACCCGGGCGCCTGCTGCGCCTGGATGGCGCGATTCATGAGAGGGTGCGCGGGGTTGTCGACCAGGTCCTTCCAGTCCTTGGAGCGGATACGGCCGGCGAAGAGGTTCGGATCGAACGCCGGACGGCTGACCATGGCGAGCACCTCGCCGGTGCGCGGGTCAAGCGCCACCACCGCGCCGCGGCGGTTCTCCAGCGTCAGCTCCGCCACCGCCTGCAGGTCGAGGTCGATGGTGAGCTGCAGATCTTTTCCCGGGACGGCTTCTTTGTCGTCCAGAACGTGACGCTCGTTGCCGAAGCTGTCCACTTCCACGCGCTTCTGTCCGTCGACGCCCATGAGCTGATCGTTGTATTCGCGCTCGATGCCGTCTTTGCCGATGATGTCGCCCTGATGAAAGCGCGCGAACTCCGGCGTATCCAATTCCGATTCGCTGATTTCACCCACGTACCCGATCACGTGCGCCGCCATGCCGTCGCGCGGATAGAGGCGATGCTGGACGCGGATGACTTCAAGCTCGGGGAACGTGGCGAGATCCTTATGCGCATCCACGAAGGCCAGCTCACCGGGCGTGAGCTCTTCCTTGATGGGGATGGGCTGATATTGGGGCGCGCCGCGGGATTGAAAGCGGCGCACGCGGGCCACCAGGCTGTCGTAATCCAGATTCAGGCCCTCGGCGATGGGCCGCAAATGCTCCATCTTCAGGTTTTCGCGCGAGAGGTAGAGGCTGAAGGAGGAATGATTATCGACGATCACGCGGCCGTCGCGGTCCAGGATCTTGCCGCGTGGCGCGAGCACGGGAATGGATTTCACGCTGTTTTCGAGCGCGCGCTCCTGGTACACCTCCGGATTGCGGATCTGGAGGTCCCAGAAGCCGGTGATCAGGAACAAGAAGACGGCGATGGCGGTGTACTGAAAAAACGCGATCTTTTGCGAGGCGAACTTCGGGTCGTCCCGCAACAGCGTGTTGGAGGAGTTCGGATCGTCTTCGCGGGCGACGGGAAGTTTCACAAATTTTCAGCCGGCTACCTTTAGTTTATCCAAAAGACGGAACAACGGCAGCGCCACGGCGGCGTTCAGCAGCCCAAAAACGAGAGTTTGCTGCGCATCGAAGGCCAGCGTCTCGCCCAGCAGGGCGCGCGATAAAACCCAGTAAAAGAACTGATGGAAGAAGTAAAAGAAGAAAGCCAGAATGAAGGTGACGACGGGGTTTTGGACGTCGAAGCGCATGCTCACCGAAGCCGCGAAGTATCCCACCAGCGTCTTGACGATGCCGTACATCCCGATGGGCTGGTGCGAGAGCGAATCCTGCACCAGGCCGATGAACATGCCGTAGAACAATGCGCCGATCGGACCGCCGCGGCTCAGCGCAAAATGGACTGTGATCAGCAGCGGCAGCTCCAAATAAACCAGAAACGGCACGAAGCGCGGTACGTAGACTTGCGACAGGACCGCCACGAGAGGGATCAGGATCAGCCAGACGAAACGCAAGCGCTCGGCCGCGCCCTTGCGGGGGCTCTGGGTTAGCAAGCGCTCGGTGTACTCGGGTTGCATCACTGATTGTGCATCACTGATTACGCATCACTGATTAATTAGGGGCCGGTTGGAGGCCGGGACCGGGTTCGAGCGGGGAGTGGGCGGCGCGCTGGCAGCCGGCGCTCGCGGGCGCGCGGGAGCCGATGTCGCCGAGGGCGTGTTTGACTGGCTGACCGAGGCAGGCTCATCGTCCGTGCTCCCGGAATCTTCGGCTGCGGAGGCCGCGGCCGGGGCTTTCGGCTTTACAGGGACCGCCGGGGTGCTCGGGGAAACTGACTTTGCTCGAGCCGGGGCCTGAGTTGGATTCGGCGGCGCGCTCGCCACCGGGGGAGGTCCGCCATGTATCGAAGGCAGCTTAGTGAAATCGGGCGGCTTTGACCCGGGTGGCCCTTCGCCGTAGGTGTGCTTCTGCTCCGCTCCAACCTCCTGGTAGATGGCGCGCAGACGATCGGCATCGGTGGAAAGCGCGTCCGGCTGGGGTGCGCCTTCCGGAGTCTGAACGGTTGCTTCGGCCGGAGGCGGAAGAATGGAATATCCGGGAGTCGGAGGTTCGCCGGCGCCGGGAATTTCCTGATGTACGCCTTGGAGCACGATCAGGACCTCCTCCACCCCGCCCGCCATGCCGCTCGGAGAAACATAAATTTCCTTGAATGTCTTTCCATTAGAGGCGGCCGTCACTTGGCCTACGGGAAAGCCTTTGGGGAAAATGCGATCGTCGCCGGAGGTGTAAAACCACTCGCCGATGTCGACGTGTTCCTCATTCTGAACGTAGTCGACCAGACATTCTGCATGGCCCAGGCCCTTCAGCGTTCCATGAACTCGATTTTTCTGCGAGACCACTCCAGCGGCGAAAGTAGGATCGGTGATGAGCATTACCAGCGAGGAGGTCGGATAGGCATCCACCACTTTGCCCACAATCCCGTCCGGCGTGACCACGGCCATACCGCTTTCGACACCGCTGGTGGACCCGCGGTCGACGAACACCACGCGCGAATTGGCGCCCGTTCCGTTTCCGATCACGCGCGCCGCGACGGTTTTCGAAGGCGAGCGTGTCTCAAAGACGCTGAGCGCGCGGGCGCGGTCGGCTGTGGCGAGCTCCGACTTCAGATAATTGTTCTCCAGCTTGAGGTCCCCGTTTTCCTGCCGCAGCTTCTCGTTTTGGCCGCGCACGCCCAGCAGCACGAAATAGTCTTCGACGAAGCCCCAGGTGTAGCGGCGGACGAACTCCAGGCTTTGTTCCACGGGCGTTACGGCGGTAACGGCCCAGACGCGAATGAGGGGAATGTCATTGTTGGTTTTGACCTGGTAGGCGATCAGCACCAACTGCGCCGCGATCACGATCAGCAACACGGTGAGATGGCGGTAGCGGCTGAGGAAAAAATCCATGTTACATCAGGCCTGTTACATCAGCTGAGACCCGCTTGCTTACGCGTGCGGCTCATACGATCCCCTCACTCGATCGCCACCCGGCGGAGCAATTTGAAGTCGGTTAACATCTTGCCGGTTCCCAGCACGACGCTGGCCAATGGTTCCTCGGCAATGGACACCGGCAACCCCGTTTCCTCCCGGATGCGCTTATCTAGATTTTTCAACATTGCGCCGCCCCCGGTCAAAACAATTCCGCGATCGCTGATGTCGGCGCTCAGCTCGGGCGGGGTGCGCTCCAGAGCCACGCGGATGGCGTTCATAATGGTGGCCACACACTCGGAAAGAGCTTCGCGAATTTCACTGTCGTCGATGGTCAGGGTTTTGGGAACGCCTTCGATCAAATTCCGCCCCTTGATTTCCATCGTCAGGGGCTTGTCCAACGGATAGGCCGAGCCGATCTGGATCTTAATGGCCTCGCCGGTGCGTTCGCCCACCAGCAGGTTGTACTTGCGCTTGAGATACTGCATGATGGCTTCGTCCATGGCGTTGCCCGCCACGCGAACCGAGCGCGAGTAGACAATGCCGGAGAGAGAAATGACGGCAACATCCGTGGTTCCTCCCCCGATGTCGACCACCATGTTTCCGGACGGTTCGGTGACCGGGAGCCCCGCGCCGATGGCCGCCACCATGGCCTGTTCCACCAGGTGCACTTCGCTGGCCTTGGCGCGATAGGCCGAATCGATCACCGCGCGCTTTTCCACCTGGGTGATTTCGCTAGGCACGCCGATCACGATGCGCGGATGCACCAGGACCTTGCGGCCGTGCGCCTTCAGGATGAAATAGCTGAGCATGCGCTCGGTGACTTTGAAATCCGCGATGACGCCGTCTTTCATAGGCCGAATGGCCACGATATTTCCCGGCGTGCGTCCCAGCATGTCCTTGGCTTCCTTGCCGACTGCTTCCACCTCACCGTTGGTTTTGTTGATGGCCACGATGGAGGGCTCATTGACTACGATTCCTTTGCCCTTGGCGTAGACCAAAGTGTTGGCGGTTCCCAGATCGATGGCAAGATCCGATGAGAAAAGGCTAAACAGCGAGCGGACGTTCATGTAGAGACTTTTTCCGGCTCCTTCACCCTATGAGCCCGTAGTACATGCACATTACGGTTTGAAGAGGTGGTTAACGGGAGGCCCTCGACGGTCCTCCAAAAGCGTATCATATTCAATCTTCTGGCTTCAATTTTTGGAGCAAAAACTCGACTGCCAAGCCGATGCTCGAAGCTGACCCTGCTGCAATACCAATTGAAAGATCGGCGGTGTGTCAGAAACACCTTAGGAGGAGTGGCGAAATTGGCTTAGATCAATGCCGCGGCGCGGTGTGCCAGAATCAGGGAGATGATCACCCGGCGCACATTCGGCATGGCCAGCCTGGGGGCGGGGCTGGGCGGATGGGGCGTCCTGGCCAGCTGTAGCCGCCGGGAACCAGCCGCCGGATTCTCGGGCTATGCTTTCGTCGCTAATCAAGAGGGCGGCGCGGTGGCCGCCGTGGATCTGGGAGTGTTCGCGGTGGCGCGACACATTCGAGTGGATGGTGCGCCGACCGCGGTGGTCGCTGATTCGCGGACTATGCGCGTCTTCGCGCTCACGCCCGGCAACGGCTCGGTGCACGAAATCCGCGCCAGCACGCTCAGTTTGTCGCGCAACCTGCGGGTCGCCGCACAGGCGCTCGAAATGCGGCTCACGCCGGCCGGCGATGCCTTGCACGTCTTGTGCCGCGATCCCCGGCAACTGGTGCGAGTGGATTTGAGCGCTCTGCGCGTGGCGTGGACGGTCGCCCTCGCCGACGAACCCACAGGCTTCGATATTTCGCCCGATGGGAGGACGGCGGCCGTCAGCTCCCGTTCCGGCTGTTCGCTCACCTTCGTCGACTTGGCCAGCCGCCGCGCCTTTGCTCCGGTCCGCAGCACGGGCGAAATCGGGCTGGTGAGATTTCAGCCGTACCACGGCGACGCGGCCCGCGCGCGTTCGGATTCCGAACAAGTAATTGCGGCCAACGTCAGCCAGCGTATGCTATCGGTATTTCATGTGCCGAGCCGGCGCTTGATCGTGAATCTGCCTCTGGCCGTCCGACCGGATCATCTGTGCTTCAACGCCGACGGTGGGCAATTATTTGTCACCGGAGAGGGGATGGATGCGGTGGTCGTGGTATATCCCTACTACACACCGCAAATCGGCCAGACCGTGCTGGCCGGTCACAGCCCCGGAGCGATGGCAGCGTCGGCGTCGCCGGGATATCTTTTTGTTGCGAATCCGAAATCGGCGGACGTGAGTATTCTGGATATCGAAACCAGCAAGGTGCTGATGGTCACACCAGTGGG
>JASIGB010000188.1:0-5154 GCA_030045355.1 Bryobacteraceae bacterium | reverse complement strand
GAACCGGTCCTTCACGTGGTTGACGTGATCGCCCTCGTAGGTTTCGAACTTGTGCGCCACGCCGGCTTGCGTGAGCGAGGCGTCCATCGCCTTATTGCTGTCGGCGAGCGTGTCCTGTAAGCCCACGTCCATCTTGAAAGCGCGGTATTCCTTGAGATTGGTAACGTACTGATCGAGCATCGCAAGCGGCGAGTTGGCGATCCATTTGGCCGCGATCTCTGGCCGGATTTTGCCGTCCGCGGTCGGCGTGTCGAAAAAGGCCGGCGGATTTTCCGGATTTGGCGACCATGCGGCAGCCTCGGCGGAAAACACCTTGGCGAAGATCCCGGCGCCTTTGCCGTCACCCTTGCCGTCGGCTTTACCATCTGGGGCCTTGGCTTCCTTGTTCGTGTTCTGCGCGCCCGCGGGACGACGCTGCGCCGCCGGATCGTTCATCAAACAGCACGAACTCATGGCGTAGATGCTCGAATACACTTCCGGATACTTCATCCCGATGCGCAGCGTGCCGTAGCCGCCCATCGAATGCCCGGCCAGGCCGCGGCTCGCGCGATCGGCGATGGTGCGGTAATGGCTGTCGATGTATTGGACTAGGTCGCGCGTGATGAAGCGCTCCCAATCGCCGGTGGTGGGGGAGCTCGAATACATGCTGCCGTTATACAGCGTGAAGGAGTTGGGGAACACCAGGATCATGTCGTGAACGGCGCCGGCGCCCATCAGCTTATCGGCGGTTTCAGGAACGGTCATCATTTTCCAATACAGCTCGGGCTTCGCGCCGTAGCCGTGCAGGAAATAGAGCACTGGATAGCGTCGGGATTTCTCGGCCGCGTAGCTGGGCGGAAGATAGACGTAGACCTCGCGATCCGGCGAATCGCCTTCGAGGTTGCCTTCGAGCGATTTGCCGTGCACCATGATCATCTCCACAGTGCCCTTGCGCTCGCCGCCGGTGCCTGCCTGGGCGCTCGGATAGAACCAAACCAAAGCCGCCGCGCCCGCGATGAGAACCGCTAATTTCATATATAAACCTCCCCAAAAGTAGCAGTCATTATCTTACTGCTTACTTCGGCGTGGTGGGTCAGTTCGGACTTGTGCGCTCGTGATGAGCGGCCGTGCTGGCTGTCCGTGGGGCGACGCGAACTGCCCGTTCCCGTTCCAGGCCGTCGACAGGTCGACCTCAAAACGCGGCCCTAGGATTTTGGAGATGCCTTTGCTTCAACAATATAGGGCGCGAGGCCAGGCTGGCTCACTGCTTGCACTCTTGCGGGATCAACGTAGCAACCAAACCTTGATAAAGGAGCAATGCTGGCCATGGACTGTAAAAGGATGCCGATGATTGCGACAATCACGGGAGTGCTGGCCGTGATGAGCGGGTGGGCCGTTTCGGCGCAGGACAAGTACGCGTTGAAAGTGCCGAATGGGTTAACGCTCGCTGCGTTCAAAGGATACGAGGCCTGGCAAGTTGTCTCCATAAGTCAGGACGGGCCCCTTATGGCGGTAACCCTCGGTAATCCTGTGACGATTCAGGCTTACTTGGCCGGCGTTCCCGGTAACGGCAAGCCTTTTCCGGACGGTTCTAAGATGGCGAAGATCCATTGGACTCCGAAAAAGATGGAGACGTGGGCTGCAGCGACGGTGCCAGGTACCCAGCACGACGTCGACTTCATGGTGAAGGACAGCAAGAGGTTTGCAGACAGTGGAGGGTGGGGATACGCCGTGTTCGAGTATGACGCAGCATCCGATACGTTCAGGCCCGGGACCACGGCTGACAAGCCGCCGCAGGCCAACGATGCCAAGTGCGGGTTCGCTTGCCACACCAGTGTGAAGACAAGAGACTACGTTTTCACGGATTACGGGCATCGCTGAACTGATTTGAGACTCGTTTCTGCTCGGGCATGATGCGCAACAGGCCCAGGATTGAGATCAGATAGATGCTGCCGTCAGGCCTTGGTGCGTGTCTCGGAGGCCGTCTTTCCAGCAAGTGCTCTTCAGCGCTCCTGATGGACTCGAAAACTGCGCCGCCATATAATCGAGCCATGGTGGTTGGACGCTCGTTCTGTTGAGGCGCTCACCCAATCACGTAGCAACACGAGATCGGGCAATGGCAATCGGAAAGAACATGATCAAAGAAGCTTCTTTGGTCATATTCGCCGCGGGCCTTTGCTTAGGCCAGCAGCCGGTCCCCGCTGAAAAGGCAACGATTTCGGGCGGCGTGTATAGTGCGGACAGCAAGGCGCTGCGACTCGCAACGGTGCGCCTCACGCCTGCGCCATCCGAGGCTGCTGCGCCGGAGCGCGTCACACAGACGGATTCACAGGGGACTTTCGAATTTGATGAAGTGACGCCCGGCCGCTACATGTTGGCCGCGGAGCGAACCGGATACCTGAATTCGCTTTATCAAGGTCCCAAGGGTCCGATCTTGACCATCAAGAACGGCCAGACGATGACCGGCGTGGCCATGAAGATGACGCCGCAGAGCATCATCGCCGGACGCGTGGTGGACGATGAAGGGGAGCCGCTTCCCGGTGCGTCTGTCAGCGTCGCTATGGATTCACCGCCTGAAGGTTGCCGAACCTGCGTGATGCCTGGTGCGGCTGGAACAACAGACGCGGACGGATCCTTTTCGATCGGAGAACTCATGCCGGGCCGATATCTGGTGTCGGTTGTTGTGCCTGCAAAGTTGGCGCAGGCCCGCAAGGCGGCGTTATCGGAAACCCGTCAGGAAGTCTACGTCACAACCTACTACCCTGATGCCACTGACCGCGCGGCCTCCACTCCCATTGAACTGACGGCCGGCGGCCAAGCCCGCGGGTTAGAGATCAAGCTCCAGAAGGCGGCAATTTATAAGGTAAGCGGGAAGGTCGTCAAGGCCTCGTCGGCAGAGGCAGTGGCTATCGACACGCTCAGTCTCATTCGCCAAGGCAACGGCCCTCCAGGCCTATCGGCTCGCTCGGTAGGCGTGGGTGCTGGCGGAGAGTTCTCCTTTGATGCAGTCTTACCCGGCGACTACTTTCTGGAAGCGAAGTCCAGCACGACTACAGACGATACTCCTGCGTTGGTCGGCTGGCAGCCGATCGCGGTCGGCGATGCTGACCTGGATCGCGTCCTCGTCGAGATGAAGCCGGCCATGGAGCTGAACGGAAAAATCCTTGTGGAGGGTCAACCGCCATCCGCCTGGCCTCAAATCACGCTGACCCCAACTGAGGGACTGAATTATCTGGACTCACCGATGGTTGGTTCAGGCGGCCGGTTCCACTTGACGGGCTTAGAACCTGCATCCTACCAGCTCACGGTCGGCCGCATGCCTGCGCCTTTGTACCTAAAGTCCATCCGCTTGAACGGGCGCCAAATCGACCCTATCTTCATAGGGCCGCCAGTCAACGGCGCCGTCAACGGAATCCTCGATCTCGCTTCAGCGCCGGCTGCGTCGCTGGAGATCGTGCTTTCCCAAGGGACTTTATCGCTCGGCGGACTGGTTACCGATTCTGACGGGCCTGTTGGACCGGGCGTGTTTGTGCTTGCCAGTAGTGAAACTGTCCCCTTGGAGATCACAACGACAGATGGCATGGGACGGTTCTCATTCAAAGGGTTGCCTGCGGGCCAATATTCTTTAGTTGCGATGGACCTGCCGGGAATCCTGCCGCCCGATGTTCTCGCAAAAGTGGGAACGGTCGTGGATGTGACCGACGGCGCGGCTTCGGTCAATTTATCGGTAAACCCCAACTTGCGGCCGCCAGAAACGCAATGAATCGGCCGTCCGCCGAAAACTGACGCAGCCGTGCACCATGGTCATTTCCAGCCGCGCCTTTTCACTCGCTGTGGGAAGCCGCCTGCGCGGCTGGATAGAGCTATACCAACGCCGCTGCCGCCGCGATCAAAACGGCCTAGCCGGTTCAAGACTGTACAGGTGTCTACCCTGCGCGCCGATACCATAGAGAGCGGGAATATGTCCTTTTCAGGCGCGCGCAAGGCTGGGCTCATACTGGCCGTCATCGGCGCATCGAGGCTCGGTCAAAGCCAAGCGAGGCCGGTGATGCTGCCGCCCTGCCCTGAGTGTGCCCTGGCGGGACAAACGCCCGAGCCTACCGCTCCGCCTCAGGTTGTCTATCTTCGAAATCCCAAACCATATGATTTCGGGAAAATACTCGGGCCAAAGGCTGCGCAACTCGACATGCACTTCGAAGTGACCGCGCGTGTCGTCAGCACTCGCCCCCTCATTCTGGATGTGTTGGCTGCCAGCGGTCCTGGTCAAAAAACCTATAGCGAACTGTGCGGCTCCACGATTTTTGTTCCTCTTGCCGACGCCAAGCTCAAGGGCGTTATATCAAAGCTGAAATTCAACCAGCTTGTAAAAGCGACTCTGTTTTACGGCGGCAATCAGGAATTTCCCCATGAGGAGGTGCTTTCCGAACTCGTCGTGGATGCGCCGCTCGACAACTTGCCCGCATCTTGCCCCAACCAGAGCGGTCTTCTTCTTTCGTATCGGGGACTGGTCGAAATCGTCAACGTCTATAACGATGGGACAATTCTGTATCAGGACGTCCTGTTCAATCGCTTCGCTACTCAGAACCTCTCTCACCAGGAATTGGCGCAGCTTCTAAAGAACTTCGCCAACCAGAGCTTCGACACCATTCCTTCCACGCCGGCGCCAGGTGACTCCAGGCTGAGCCGGAACTCACTTACACTGATTTGCTCGCGGCTGCAAATCATCTCCCTGGCAGGTCTGGAAACCAAGCTCGGTCCGCTGATCCAAGGCCTGGAAGATCTCAAAGAACGGGCGACCGCGCAGACTTTCTACCTTCTGTTGGTCAAAAGCAGAGTCAAGCTGGGCATGCATGAATGGCCGTTTCCCCAGATTCCTTTGAGCGAATTACACACTGGACATCGGGCTGGCGTCGGAGCTCCCGCTGCCTGGAAGGACAAGCTGCCGGCGAATCTGTTGTCCATGATTCCAGCGGGCGCCGGAGCACCGCAAAGCACAGACAACTATTTCACCGATGGCGGCAAGACCTATCGCGTGTTCCGCTGGTTCTGCAGCATCCATCCGGATTGCGATGCCTTTGAAGACCTGTTCGCGCAGGAAATCCGGCTGGCGGAAGATCTGGTGGCCCAGAGTCATGAAAACCCCAAAAATCCGATTTCCGGCACGGTTCTTGCCAC
>JASIGB010000187.1:0-5802 GCA_030045355.1 Bryobacteraceae bacterium | reverse complement strand
GCATTCGGCAACCAGCAGGACACGCGCGAATTGGATTTCTTCGGCGTGTATCGCATCTCGCGCAAAGGCGAGCTCGAAGTGATCGCCAAACCCAAGGGCCGCCCCAATGGGATCGCCCTCGCGCCCGGCGGCCGGACGTTATACGTGAGCAATTCCGATGAAAAGAACATCCGCGCTTACGATCTGGACAAGAACGGCGCGGCTTCGAACGAGCGCACGTTGATCTCGGGGCTAGATGGCGTGCCGGACGGGATCTGCGTCGACGAGAAAGGCGACCTCTATGTGGCCGCCAATCAGATCTACGTTTACTCGGCCGAAGGCAAGCCCCTCGGCATGGTTCAGCTCCCGGAAACTCCGTCCAACTGCACTTTCGGCGATCCGGATTTGGGATCGCTCTACATCACCGCTCGCACGTCGGTCTACCGCGTGCGGCTGGATGTGAAGGGGATCGCGTATTAACCCATCGCTCGTTAACCCAGAGAACCGGCGCTATCCCTCGCGGCCGTTCCTCGGAGTCGGCGCGCTGATTTTCGAGGATGGCAAGATTCTACTGGTGGAGCGCGGCAAAGAGCCGCTAAAAGGCTATTGGTCTCTCCCCGGTGGCATTGTCGAAACCGGCGAAAAGCTGGTAGATGGGATTCGCCGCGAAGTCGCCGAAGAGACCGGGCTCGACGTGGAGCCGTATGAAATATTCGAGATCTTCGAGCGGATCATTCCGGATATACAGGGCCACGCGGAATATCATTACGTTTTGATCGATTATTTGTGCCGCCGCGTCGCGGGCGATCCGGCGCCCGCGAGCGACGTGAGCGCCGTGGCATGGGTCGCGGAACAGAACTTGCACGACTATCGTCTCACCGAAGGGACGCTGGCAGTGATCGAGAGAGCCTTTGCAAAACTTCAGCGCTGATCTGTTGGAATTCGAAGCGCTCCGCGAAGTCGTGGGGCGCTACATCGGCAGCCCGCTCGGGCGCGCCGAGCTCGCGAAACTCGCGCCGGCCGTGGACCGCACCGCTATCGAAGCCGCTCTGGCCGGCGTGGCGGAAGCCATCGCTTATCAGCGCGCATCGCGGCAACCGCAAGCGGCCGCGCGCGGATCGGCGATCCGGCTGCGATTCAATTCGATTCCCGATGTATCGGCGGCGCTCACGATTCTGCGCATCGAAGGCGCGGTGCTGGAGCCGAAGCAGATCCTGGATCTCACCCGGCTGATTGAGGAGGCCGCCGAAGTCCGCGCGGCTCTGAATATGGCCGCGGATAAATATCCACGGCTTGCGGCACAAACTTCGGCGCTCGGAGACCCTCGAGCGATCCTGCGCGATATTCGCGGGAAAATTCTTCCCGACGCCACGCTGGCCGACGACGCGAGCGTGGCCCTGCATCGCACGCGCCGCGACATCGAACGCCAGCAGCGCCAGATCCAGACTTCGCTGGAGCGCTTCCTGCGCGCCCATCGCGATGACGGCACGCTGCAGGAAGAGTTCATCACTCTGCGCAACGACCGCTTTGTGGTTCCCGTCGTCGCCGGGCAACAGCGCAAGGTTTACGGCGTCATTCACGGCGCATCGGGCAGCGGCCACACGCTGTTCGTCGAGCCGCTTGAAACCATCGATCTGAACAATGAGCTGGTGCGCCTGCGCGAAGAAGAGCAGCGCGAGGTAATGCGCATTCTCCGTGAGATCACCGAGACTCTGCGCATCAACGGCGCTTTGGTGCAGGCCCTGGTGGACGCCATCGGCCGCCTGGACCTTTTGTTTGCCAAGGCCGAGTTCGCCGCCGACTTCGATTGCGTGATCCCCCGCTTCAGTGCGGAGCAAAGCCGGCGGCTCGTGCTGCGCGATGCGCGCCATCCGTTGCTCGAGGACGTGCTCCGCCGGCAGAAGAAACGCATCGTTCCCATTTCCCTGGCGCTCGACGAAAAGCAGCGTACGCTCCTGATCAGCGGTCCCAACACCGGCGGCAAAACGGTCTCGATGAAAACCGTCGGCCTGCTGGCGCTGATGGCGCAGTCCGCGCTGCCCGTGCCCGCGGCCGAGGCCGAGTTTCCTCTGTTCGAGCAGGTGCTGGCGGACATGGGCGACCAGCAATCGATCGAGGCGAGCCTCAGCACATTTTCCGCGCACATCGCCCGGGTGCGCGAGATGCTGGAGACGGTCACCCCGCAATCGCTGGTGCTGCTCGATGAACTGGGCCGCGCTACCGATCCCGAAGAGGGTGGCCCCTTGGGCGTCGCAATTCTCGATTCCTTCCGCGCGCACGGTGCGTTCACGTTCGCCTCCACGCACCTGCTGGCGCTGAAGATCTACGGCGCCACAACCGAGGGCGTGGTCAACGCTTCCATGGGCTTCGATGAAAAGACGCTGGAACCCACTTATGTTTTGCAGCTCGGCGCGCCCGGAAAGTCGGCCGGCCTCGAGATTGCGAGCCGCCTGGGATTGTCCGAAGACCTGATCGCTCGCGCCCGCGAGCGCATGTCCTCGAGCGAGCGCGATGTCGCCGTTTTCCTGAACGAGCTGCACCAACGCCTGCGCCGCACCGCCGTCGAGGAGCGCGATTTGCGCGAGCAGCGCCAGGCGCTCGAAGCTCGCGAGCAGGCGCTCGCGACTGAATTTCAGAAGCGCGAAGAGGCGAAGTTCAAAGACCTCGACGAACGCTTGCGGCGCGCGCTCGCCCAGTTGGAGACGCAAAACCAGGAGACGATTCAGAAAGCGCTGGCCGGCGCCGAGCAGCGCAAATCCGCCGAACAGACCGAGCGCCGTATCGCCAAGGCCCGCCGCGAATTCGAGGAGCAAGCCCGCGCGGAGATATTCGGCCAGGCGCCCACGCCGCCCCGCCAGGTGGTGGTTGCTATTGCAGAGGGCGACCGGGTCCGTCTAAAGGGCGTGCGTGAGCCCGCGCGCGTGCGCCGCAAGCTCTCCGGCGGAATGCTCGAAGTGGAAGCCGGGCTGATGCGCATGAAAGTGACCACTGACGACGTCGAGGAAGTTCTGCCCGCCGCGGCCGAGACCACGCGCTTGCCCAAGAATGTCTCCTATGAGCCCGGCCCGCGCTGGGACGTCACGTACCGCGAGATCAATGTCATTGGAAAGCGCGCCGAAGAAGCCCGCGAGGAGGTGGATAAGTTCCTCGACAGCGCCTCGATGGCGTCGGTGGATCGCGTGCGCATCGTGCATGGACACGGCATGGGCATTCTGCGCAAGGTCATCGGCGAATTGCTCTCCACCAATCCGCATGTCGAGAAGTATTATCCGGCCGCGCCGGCGGAAGGCGGAACCGGCGCCACCGTCGTCGAACTCAAGAGTTGAGCTAAAGTAATAAGCGGATGGCGAACACAAGCGGAACCGCGGGGCGAATGGTTTTTTGCGTGAAGTTCCAGCGCGAAATGCCGGGGCTGGACGAAGTCCCTTTTGACAATCACCCGCTCGGGCAGCGGATCTACGAGAACGTCTCCAAGGAAGCCTGGAAGATGTGGCTCGAGCAGATGAAAATGATCATGAACGAGTATCGCCTCAACCTGGGCACCAAGGAAGCTCAGGAGTTCCTGCTCAAGCAAATGGAAGACTATTTCTTTGGCCAGGGAGCGGCGCTGCCGCCGGGTTACGTTCCGCCACAGACGAAGAACTGAAATCACGCGATCGTAAGCGCGGTGGCGATCTTAAAGCGCAAGCGCTCGTGCGCATTTCGCAGCGCGGCCTCCACTTCGTCTGCCGTTTGCCCGCGCGCGAAGATAAAGCCGAGATAACTTGCGCCCTCCGGCAGCGGCGCCAGCTTCTGCCCCTGTTTCGCTGTAACGATCACGTCTTCGATGCAGGGCTCCTTGCGCGCCTCCTCGATTCCTTCCACGTCCACGTAAATTCCTTCACGCGGAATCGGGATCATCATCACGCCGGATGCAGGCGCGGGCATGGCAAGCCCACCCGGATCGTCGCCCGCGGCGTGGCGCAGGATGAGGTCTTCGAGTCCGGGCAGAACGCGTGCGCAAAGCCCGCCGATCGGCCGCGCGGCCACTTCCAGCATCCAGACGCCGCGCGCGTTTACGCGCATCTCGGCATGGATCGGTCCTTCGGTGAGGCCAAGTGCGTGCACTGCCGATTGCGTGGTCTCAATGATGGCGCGTTGCGTGTCTTCACTTTCGCGCGAAGGCGTCGTGTAGATGGTTTCTTCAAAGAACGGACCGTCTAAAGGGTCCGGCTTGTCGAACAGCGCGAGCACGCGCAGGCAGCGGCCGGTCAAAAGGCCCTCCAACGCGAATTCGCGGCCTTGGATGAACTCCTCCACTTGCAGAAACCGGTCCTGGTCTTCGTGCAAGCGCGCGATGTCGACATCGGCCAGGATTTTTTCGATCCGCCGGAACGCGGCCACGAATTCGCCAGCATTATCCGCACGGATCACGCCGCGGCTGGCCGAAAGCCCCAGCGGTTTCAAAACGCACGGATAAAGCGCCCGTCCCGAGGCGCGCTCGGGACGGTCCTCCAACGCCACGCGATAGAACTCGGGAACCCTCAGGCCCGCGGCGCGAAATCGCTCGCGCGCCAGAAACTTGCTTCGGCTTGCGGCCACCGAATCGGGCGAGTTATATCGTATGCCCATGCGCTCAGCCGCCTGGGCCGCGATGTAGGCCGGCCGGTCGCCCAGCGCGACGATCCCGTCCACAGCCGTTTGTAGCGCCAGTGTCTCCGCCGCGCCTTTAGGATCTTCAAAACGCAGCGCGATCGCCCCGTCGCCCCATGGATCGTCTAGGACGTGGCATCGATCGGTGGCGAGTGCGAGCTCGTATCCCGAGCGTTCAGCCGCTGCGGCGAAAGCCCGCGTCTGGTATCCGGTCGTGGCGCCGATCAGCAGTAAACGTTTTGGCATCGGCACCTTATTTTATCGCGAGACTTTTGTCCCGCCGCTTTACTTGCGCTCGTCCTCTTTCTTCGGCGCTGCCGGGTGCGCCGTTGGCGCGGGATGGGGCGCAGGACGAGCTTGTGGCGCCGGTCGCGCCGGAGCGGGGCGGGATTGCACCCGCGCCTGGGCTCGACCGCGAGGCGCTGGAGTCGGCTGCGGCGCTGGTCTCGCCTCTGGACGGGGTGCCACAGCACGCTGCTGCGGCGCCGGTCGCGCCTCGGGACGAGGTGCAGTGGCGCGCTCCTGTGGACGAGCTTGCGGTTCGACCGGTGCTGGCCGCGCTTCCGGCGTTGACTGCGGCGTCGGGCGCACTTCGGGCCGCTGCGGCGGTACTGCTTCTCGCGTCGCCTGAGCCGGACCGTGTTGCGCTGGCTGCGGAGCCGGCCGCTCGGCCACGCGTGCCGGTGGGGCCGCCGGGTGCACTGCTGGAGGACGTGCCGCTGGCGCGTGATACGAAGTGGCGAGCGGTTTCGAGGCCGCTACGGTAGCCGGCCTCGCCGCCGTGCCCGGCTTGACGAACTGACCCTTGTCACTCGCTGCGTCGCGCGCCTGCCGCACCTGCGCGGCTACCGCCGGCGTGCGCGCTTCACGCTGGACCGCCAATTCCGCCGCCGTGGGCCGCGCGTTGATTCCGCCTCGTCCGCCGTTGTAGCTCACGCCACCGGGCCGGCTGTTGGGAACCGAGTAGTTGTAAACATTGTGGACCACCGTTACATTTACGTTCGTCACGGCGCTGTTGTAATCCAACTGCCCCTGATTCCAATACGCGCCATAGTAGCCGCGCCCCGTGTATCCAAACCCGTAATCGATACCGCCGTAGAAGCCGATGTGCGGCCCCCAATATCCCGCGTGCCAAATGTAAACGCCGTTATCAAAACCCCACCACGGCGGCGTCCACAGCGCGCCCACATA
>JASIGB010000186.1:0-3625 GCA_030045355.1 Bryobacteraceae bacterium | reverse complement strand
ACGTGATTCGGAGCTTGGGTAATAGTAGTACTGTTACCAAAGTTCCTGGAAAGGAAACGCTCGCCATGGCCATTCTGATTGCGGTAATTGTGTTCGGGGGATTGTATGGATTGTGGCGCGTTGTGAGCCATGCACTGGACCGCGAGATCCAAGCCCGCTCGCGCGAGGAGGCCCCGTTCGGCATGCGTGCGAGCGAGAGCTCAGCTCGGGCGACACGCACGGCCCGTCCGCGAGAGCTGTATGTCTCCGGGCAGCCACATTCCACCTTTTAGGTAAGTCGCCCACAGCGAAGGCCTCGGCGAGCTTGCTGGTCCGTTTGAGGTGCGCCCGCGCGTCTTTAGGCTAGCCCACAGCAGGTGGTGAATGCCGCTGGAAATCCCTTTCGCACTGGCGAGGACAAGCTGGCCGGCGACTAGCGACCGCACACACCACTTTGCCCTCCCAGCGCAGGCCGCCTGCTAGTAGGGCTACTACTTTCAGCGCCTCAGCGTGGTACTTTGCCTCACAACTCGCATCATGATTCGTCGATCGTCGTGATAATATCGACGCTGCTTGCTCGCTGGGCATGCTCGCCCGTGCGGGTTGGCCGGCCGAGGAGGGACGACAGGATGAACAGGTTTGCGCGAGTGGCCACGAAGCGGCCAGTGTTGCTTGTAGCGGCCGCAGTCGCCTGGTTCGGAATGACGATTGCACCTGCGAAGGCGTACACGATTATCCAGTCCGGAAACGACGTAACAGGGATCGACGGCCTCATCATTTTGGGCAACACATACGATGTCACATTCGGCACCACTCCGGACACCACGTTTGACACCTTATCCTCGGCCCAGACCGCGGCGGACGATATCCTGGCAGTGCTGAACGTCGACTTGACGGACACGGAGGTCGGCGGTGCTAGCGAATATTTTGTGTGTTCCAGCGTCCCCGCGGCGGACTCTTGCCAGGGCGAGCAGGTGGATAACGAAAGCAATATTGTCGGCGGGTGGAACGACGTGGGAACTCACTCCGGGACTGGGGTCGGGATCAGCGCCAGCAACCCCGCCGCGGAATTCACGCTTGCCACCTCCACTCCGGAACCCGGATCGCTGGGGACGATACTGATTGGGCTCGCGGCGATGGCCTGGGCGGTCGGACGCAAGCGGCGCGTCAGCTCCTAGAGAGAGCGACAGCAGGGGTTGCGGGACGGCGACGAGCGCGGGTTTTAGCGTTCAGATCATGCCGGTGCGGACATCCGGCGATAGAGGCTGAGCGAGTTGTCGCCTTGCTTGATGACGCGATAGCGGTGCAAATGGCCGTAGCTTTCCGCCGGCGTGAACCGCGAGGAGTGCTGGAGGATGACCAGCGGCGTTCGGGCGCGATCGAGCGCGGCCATCGAAGCTTCGTATTCGTTGATCGATTCGTAGGGCGGATCGAGGAACGCGATATCGGCGCGCGCGCGTTCGAGCACGATGGGGGCTTTGGAAGTGAAGACCTCGGCGCGGCTTTCCAGACCGAGCGCTGCGAGGTTTTCGCGGATCACTTCCACCGACGCGCGGGATTTTTCGATGAAGATGGCGCGGCGGGCGCCGCGGCTGAGCGCTTCGATGCCGACCGCTCCGGTGCCGGCGTACGCGTCGATGAAGACGCTATCGCGGATTTGCGGCGCGAGGATATCGAAGAGCGTTTCGCGCAGCCGGTCCGACGTGGGGCGCGTCACGAGGCCCGGCAGGCTCTTTAGGCGGCGGCTGCGAAATTCTCCGGCGATCACGCGCATGTCATCCCCACCAATTTGTTCAGCCCACCTGTACCAGGCCGTAGCGGCGCTGCCAATGTTCGCGAATATAAGTGATCGCGCGGCGCAATTCGTCTTCCGAAGGCGGATTCGCGATGAAGGTTTGCGCTTCGCCGCGCGCAAGCTCGAGCACATCTTTATCGCGAATAATGTTGGCGATGCGCAGCGCGGGGAGTCCGGATTGCTTGGTGCCGAAGAATTCGCCGGGACCGCGAAGCTTCAAATCCATTTCGGCGATGTAAAAGCCGTCGCTCGATTCCACCATGGTGCGGATGCGTTCGCGCGCGGTGTCGCCGAGCTTGCCTGTCACCAGGATGCAGTAACTTTGTTCAGCTCCGCGGCCGACGCGCCCGCGAAGCTGGTGCAACTGCGCGAGCCCGAAGCGTTCCGCCTGTTCGATCACCATGACCGTGGCGTTGGGAACGTCGACGCCGACTTCGATGACCGTGGTGGAGACCAGGATGTGGATTTCGCCGCGGCGAAACCGGTCCATCACATTTTCTTTCTCTTCTGTTTTGAGCTTGCCGTGCAGGAGACCGACTTTCAGATCGGGGAAGACGCGCTCGGAGAGATGCTGGTGCATCTTCTGCGCGGCCTTCATGGCTTCCGATTCTTCGATCACCGGATACACGACGTAAGCCTGGCGGCCCTTGGCGATTTGCTGTTTCAGGAAGCTGTAGACGCTTTCGACGCGATCGTCGGTGACGGCTTTTGTTTCGATGGGGCGGCGGCCGGGTGGAAGTTCGTCGATGATCGAAATGTCGAGATCGCCGTAGATAGTAAGGGCGAGCGTGCGGGGGATGGGAGTGGCGGTCATCACCAGTACGTCGGGGTGCTTGGCTTTCGCGGCCAGGCGCAGGCGTTGCATGACGCCGAAGCGGTGCTGCTCGTCAACGATGGCGAGGCCGAGATTCTTCCATTCGACGTCCTCTTCGATGAGCGCGTGCGTTCCGATGCCGATGTGGGCGAGCCCGGCGGCGAGGAGTTTTTTGAGCTGCGTTTTTTCGCGCGGGGTGGCGGAGCCGGTGAGCAGCACCGGGACGTAGCTCATTTTCTGGAATAGGTTCTTGAAATAGAAATAATGCTGCGTGGCGAGGATTTCGGTGGGCGCGAGCACGGCGGCCTGGTAGCCGTTTTCGATGGCGATGACGGCGGCCTCGGCGGCGACGAGCGTTTTTCCGCTACCCACGTCGCCCTGGAGCAGGCGGCTCATGGGATGCGGGGCCTGCATGTCGTGCGCGATCTCGCCGAGCACGCGCTTTTGCGCGCCGGTGGGCTTGAAAGGCAGCATGGTTTTGATTTTTTCGCGCACGCGATCGTTCAATTCGAACGCGATCCCGGGTTGCAGGCGCGCCTTGGAGCGCTTGAGCGAGAGGCCGCATTCGAGCCAAAAGAATTCCTCGAAGATCAGACGCCAGTGTGCGGGCGTGCGGAAGGCGTTCAGGGCGCGGAGATCGGCGTCGGCGGCCGGGAAGTGGAGGGCGCGGACGGAGGGCCACAGATCGGGGAGTTTCAGGCGCTCGCGGATAACGAGCGGGAGATGATCTTCGAGCGGCGGGATGGATTCGAGCGCGCGATGCATGAGCGAGCGGATGGCGCGCGTGGTGACTTTGCCGGCGCCTTCGTAGACCGGGACGATGCGGCCGGTGTGGAGCGAGGCATCGCCCTCGGAGTCGTCCGTGGTGAGGATTTCGGACTCGGGGTGCATCATGAGCAGATCGCCCGTGTAGTTATCGAGCTCGACCTTGCCGTAGAGCGAGACGCGCGTGCCGGGCAGGAAGCGATCAACCAGGTAGTTGCCGTGAAACCATTTGGCGAGCAGGCGGTCTTTGGATGAATCTTTAAAGATGGCTT
>JASIGB010000185.1:0-3080 GCA_030045355.1 Bryobacteraceae bacterium | reverse complement strand
CATTTCTCGAAGTTGCGCTGGATGGCCGCGGCCCGCACCGCCGAGGCGTCCTTGGCAATCAGCAGCGTGCGATCACAAGTGGGTGAGCCGTCCAAGCACCGCTCGAGATTCCGCCGGTACCGTTCCCCCTTGACCGCGGCGGAATCGGCCTGCTTGAGACGGGTAGGATCGCAGAGCGTAGAGCCTTCCATGCAGTTGGAGACGTTCCGTTTTGACGAGGCCTCGGATACCTGCTTGATCTGTTCGGGAGTGAGCGCGGAGATATCGCAGCCCGGCAAGCCCTTCACGCAGAGCAGTACGTTTGGATCTTCGGCGGGAGGACTAGGAGCCGACTTTCGATTGGCTGCGCGTAGAGGGCCCAGAACTGCTAACACGGCCAAAAACAGAACGCCTTTCGTCACCATTCCCTTCATTTTGCCTTATTTCTCATATAGATTACCAGTAGTTTACCGGTACCGGTACTGTCAAGGAACCCCTAGGACCCCAAGTTCATTGACACTTGTCAGCGGCGTCGGCCATACTCCAGAAAGCGCACCGTACATTTGTCAAAAATGCGACGAGATGTCTCGGGGCGCCTGGAACAGAGTGTTTGCAAAAACTTGCCAGCAGCCTCGAAATGGGACTGAAAGGGCGGTAGCTTGTCCGCCTACATAGGGATACGCCGATAGGTCAGCGAGTACGCAGGTTTGGAAACAACGGGCTAAGGGTTGTAAGGAGGGTTACGGTGGCGGTACTAAAGCCTAGGGAGCGCTTGGTTTACTTCCGGATCTCGGAAGATGAGTTCCGGCAATTCAGCAGCGTCTGCGAGCAGGGCGGGGCACGCAGTGTCTCAGATTTGGCCCGAAACGCCGTCCAACGACTGATCGCCGAGAGTCAGCGGCAGCGGGAAGGTCAGGAGCTGGAAGAAAAGATGCGGGTCCTTGAAGGCCTTATCGCGGCCGTCACCGAACAGTTGCAATTGTTGACCGGGAACCAGGAGCGAGCGAACGCGGCCGCTGAATCCAACGGCTTCCATTCCCAAGCGTCCGCCGAGCCAGCGGCACAGAACGCCGGGAAGGCGGAATAATTCATGCAATTTCTTCCAAACGGTTCAGAAGACGCCAATTCCGACCTGGTTCCGGTGAGGCATGCGGCTGCCGGGGAAGCCCTGCGCGCGTCGTACGTGATGACGGACCCGGAATCCGGCGACCCGTCCAGCCAGATCCAGCCAGCCCTCCTGCTACGGAAATACTGGTTGTTGTTATTGGCATTGACGATTGTCGGCGTGGCGGGGGGATTCGTCTCCGTGGTCTTGAGCACCCCCTTTTACCGTAGCCGCCTGCTCATCGAAGTTCGCAACGACACCGGCAACTTGCCGAGAGAAATGGGCGGCAACGATGGCGGCGCCGGGCAAGACAACGACATTAATATCCAAACGCAGATCAGCATTCTGCGCAGCCCGAGCTTCCTAAAGCGCGGCGCCGATCGCATGCAAAGCGAGACCGTACTCCCGGCTCCCACCGGCCGGGACATCTTCTCCCGGCTGCGGCAGCGCATCCACCCCGCCACGCAAGATCCCATACAGGCTTCACAAACGGGATTGGCGGTTGCCATGTCGACCTTCGACGCCCGCCCGGTGGCGCACACGCGGCTGATCGAGCTCATTTGTGAATCCACCAGCCCGGACGTGGCCGCGCAATACTTGAACGCCATGGCGGCTGAATTTCAGGACGACAGTTCCCGGTCCCGCATGCAGACGGCGCAGCGCACCAATGAATGGCTGGCGGCCCAAATCGAAGAGACCAAGGCGAAAGTGCAAGAAGCCGAGGAGCACCTGCGCGATTTTGTGCAATCCTCCGGCAACGTGTTCGTACAGGACGTCACGCTCGAGGACACCAAGCTCCTGGAATTGAAAGCCGAGCTGGCCAAGATCCAATCCGAGCGGATTGCCAAGCAGGCCCGCTATGAGTTGACCCAGAAATATCCCGCCGAGAGTTTGGGCGAGGTATTGGAGGACTCGACATTGCGGGGGTATCAGGGGCAACTCGAGCAACTCAAACGTGAAAAGGCGGCGCTCGAGACCGTCTATACGGACAAGGACGAAAAGGTACGCAAGATCGACGCTCAAATCGCATCCGTGCAGAAGGCCTACAACGCCGAAATCAGCAGCGTGGTGCTGCGCATCAAGAACGATTATGAAGCAGCGTTGCGGCAGGAGAAACTGCTCTCGCAGAACTACGCCGCGCAATCCGGCCGCGTCGGATCGGAGGCGGGCAAGAGCGCGCAATACAATTCCTTGAGGCGCGAGGCGGACATGCAGCGGCAGATGTATCAAAATCTGCTGGTGCAAGAGGGCCAGGTCGGCCTCAGCAGTTCCGTCCCGGTGAATCCGATTCTGGTCCGCGAAGCCGCCGCGCCGGCCGAAGTTCCCTACAAGCCGCAGCCGGTGATTAATATTTCGCTCGGCACGCTATTCGGCGCCGTGGTGGCTGGGGCCTTCGCGTTCTTGAGAGAACGGATGGACCGCAGCATCAAGGCGCCCGGAATTTCCCGGCGCATGTTCAACGCGCCGGAGCTCGGCGTCATTCCGAACATGGCCCAGACCGTCAACGGCCGCGCCGCGAAAGCCGCTTTGAACGGCGCGAGTCACGATCCGGCCACGGCTCTGGCAACCTGGCAAAACCGTCCGGCGTTCATCGCCGAATCCTTCCGCGGAACACTGGCTTCCATCCTGAGGAACCAGGCTTCCGACAAAACGCAGAAGATTGTTCTGGTCACCAGCGCAGGCCCCGCGGAAGGCAAAACCACAGTGGTGCAAAACCTGGGGATCGCGCTGGCCGAAACCGGACGGCGGGTTTTGCTGGTGGACGCCGATTTCCGGCGGCCGCATCTGCACCGGGAGTTCAGTTTGCCAAATGAGTGGGGACTGATCGACCTGCTGACCGAAGAGCAGCCGCTCAGCGAGTATGCGCCGGAGCAGCTAGGCGTGTTCACCGGATTGCCCGGTCTTTCCATTCTCCCAAACCGGGTCACGCAGCAAAACGTGTCGAAAGCGCTGTACTCGCCGCGCTTACGCACCATCCTCGAGAGTCTGGCGAAAC
>JASIGB010000184.1:0-2540 GCA_030045355.1 Bryobacteraceae bacterium | reverse complement strand
GCGCAAGGCGTCGCCGGCGGTGGATCCTTCCGGGATGGGCGACTGATCGAGTACGTTCAGCCGCACCGTTCCCGACCCGGCCCAGCTTCTAAGTCAGTCGCCCACAACGAAGGCGCGGGCGAGCTTACTTTTCCGTGTTCAGGTGCGCCCGCGCCTCTGTGGGCTAGTAAGCATGGCATGGTCACTATCATTGCATGGGGCTCGACTTGCTGCATGCTACAATGCGGGCGTTCATGAGTAAGGTTGTGCTTCCGACATCATTGGTTGGGTCCTATGCTCAACCGGACTGGCTGATCGACCGCGCTCAGCTTGTGCACCGTCTGCCGGCGCGCATCCGCGCCGCCGATCTTTGGCGCGTGCCGCCGGAATTTCTCGACGAGGCGCAGGACGACGCCACCATCGTGGCTATTCGCGCGCAGGAACGCGCGGGCCTGGAAATCATCACGGACGGCGAGATCCGCCGCGAAAGTTACTCCAACCGCTTCGCCACGGCGCTCGAAGGCATCGATCTCGAAAATCCGGCGCAGGTGGCCGCGCGATCCGGCAAGCTGAACTACGTGCCGCGCGTGATCGGCAAGATTCGGCGGAAATATCCGGTCGAGGTTCGCGACGTGCAGTTCCTGCGTGCCAACACCGGACGGCGCGTGAAAGCTACGGTGCCCGGCCCATACACGATGGCGCAGCAGGCCAAGAACGATTTTTATCAATCCGAAGAAGAGATGGCGATGGATTACGCCGCCGCCGTCAACGAAGAAATCAAGGACCTGTTCGCCGCCGGGGCCGACATCGTGCAAATCGACGAGCCTTACATGCAAGCGATGCCGGAAAAGGCGCGGCAATTCGGGCTGAAGGCGCTGAGCCGCGCGCTCGATAGCGTGTCCGGCGAAACCGCCGTGCATCTGTGCTTCGGCTACGCTGCGGTGGTGAAGAATCGCCCGCCGGAATATCAGTTCCTCACGGAGCTCGACGTGACGCCGGTGAACTCCATCTCGATCGAGACGGCGCAATCGTCGCTCGATTGTTCGGTCCTGGCGAAGTTCGCGGCCAAGAACATTATCCTCGGCGTTCTGGACCTTTCGACTAACGAAGTGGAGACGCCGGCGACGGTCGCCGCGCGCATTCGCCGTGCATTGCCTTACATCAGCGCCGATCGGCTGATCCTTGCGCCGGATTGCGGGATGAAGTACCTTCCCCGCGACGTGGCTTTCGCCAAGTTGCAAGCCATGGTGGCGGGGGCCAAGCAGGTTCGCACCGAAGTGGGCGAGCGCGAGCTTGCTACTCAGACGGCCTGAGCGATTTTTGGCCGGACGCTGCCGCGTCCTCGACGTCCGGGATCCTTTCCACCGACACGTACATCGGACCGACGCCGATGGTGCCAACCAGAAACCAGGTGAACCGGCCGCCGCGACTCACCGCCAGGAAGCGCGCGTGTTCGCCCGGCGCCAGCGTGAAATCGACGTTCTTCCAATTCCAGGTATTGTCCACCTGCAGCCGGTGCCGTCCGGGTTCCACCTCGCGCGATAGCGTATCGCCGTGCATCAGCTCGCCAAGACGTTTGCCGTCCAGTTTCACGACGATCTGGCGCTGCTTGATGTCGTCCGGCGAGGTTCGGCTCACCGTCACGCGAGTCTCCACGCTTCGAGTATAAAGCGTGCTTTATTTGAATTTCTGATAGAATCAATGCGCTTGAGAGGTTTCATGCACAAGCTCGCACTCGCGATCCTGGCGGTTCTCGGAACGACGGGAATTCCCGTGTTTGCGCATCACGCCTTCTCGGCGGAATTCGACGTCAAGAAGCCGATCACCGTGAAAGGGACGGTGACGAAGATCGAGTGGATGAACCCGCACGCCTGGATTTACGTCGATGTGAAAACCGACAGCGGAACCACCGAAGCTTGGCAGTTCGAGACCGGCGCACCCATCGAGCTGCTGCGGCGCGGCTGGCACAAGAACGATTTGAAGGTCGGCGACGAGGTGACCATTCAAGGCGTGCGGGCCAAGGACGGAACCAACACCGGTAGCGCGCGTCTGGTGACATTGCCTGGGGGCAAGAAGGTGTTCAGCGGCTCGGCGAACGACGACGACTCGCCTTCACAAAATCCCGGGTCTTCCCAGACCCCCGGCGCCCAACCTCCCGCCGCCCAGAAGTAGCATCTTCCGCATAAATCACGCGCTCGAGAAACAACCCTGCGGCGGGCGCGGTCCAGGCGGCTACATCCAGCCGCGGATCCGTCTGACCTCGGAGTAAGAGCGCGAAATCGTCCCCCGTGATCTCGGCGTGCCCTAATTTCACCAACGCGCCCACCACCCTTCGCACCATGCGCCACACGAAGTGCGAGGCGGTGATGCGGAAAACCACCAGGTCGCCGTCGTGTTTGACCGCCGCATCTTCCACCACCACGATCGGCGATTCATCGGGCCGCGAGGGATCGGCGGCACGAAACGCGCTGAAGTCGTGCCGGCCGGTGAGCGTATGCGCGGCTTCCGACATCGCGGCGATATCGAGCGGCTGCTTCACCCACCACACGAATTTCTTGAAG
>JASIGB010000004.1:0-5365 GCA_030045355.1 Bryobacteraceae bacterium | reverse complement strand
TGGCGGGCTATTATTGAACGCTCATCAGCGCCCGCAAGCGCGGGGCATACTCGGGACGCGCAGCCCGTTGAAGCACTTTCGCCTTGAGCTGGCGTATCCTCCCGGGTCAACCCAAACTCCTCAGCGATCTCTTCTAGCGTGTGCTCGCGCGCCTCGACGGTGGGGAACTGGAGGACAGACCGCTCAAAGTCAATGAGGCGCGTCCTCGAGAGGACCGTGGCTTCGGCGGCGCCGCACACCAAACGCAACAACGGCAAACGCCGAACCAACGGCTGGTAATCGGCAAATTCTAATTCAGTACAAGGGCGGCATTTCAGCGTCGCCCTTTTTTCTTAGCCTCGGAAGCGCAAATCTGCGGCGCGAAGCGTGGAGCCGGAAGCCGCCGTATAGTGGATTGAGCCATGCGGGATCCGGAGTGCATTGCATTCCTACAGTGGGCGTTGCCAAGACTGCGAATGCGATGGCCAGGCTACCGCAAGGTCCGTCGCCAGGTTTGCAAGCGCGTAGCGCGGCGTCTTGCGAGCTTGGGACTGGCTGACATTTTCGCGTACCGTGCGTATCTTGAGACAAACCCAGATGAGTGGAGGCAACTCGATGAACTGTGTCCCATTCCGATCTCCCGATTCTACCGGGATCGGGCAGTCTTCGAGTACCTAGGCCAGAAAGTGCTTCCCACCTTAGCCAAAGCAGCGTAGGACCGAGGCGTAGACCGAATTCAAGTATGAGCGCTGCATGTGGTGCCGGGGAAGAGCCGTATACCTTGGCGATCTTGTGGCGACTCTCTCGGGAGCGAGAGTTTCCCGATCGCAGGTTGCTTATTCTGGCCACGGACATCAATCGCGAGCAGCTCGACAGAGCCCTGGTGGCCTGCTACACAGGAGGAAGTCTGAGGAAATTGCCCACCGCATGGATCGGAGCCGCCTTCGAAGAAAGTGATGGCCGCTTTTGTTTGCGAACGGAGTTTCAAGCCGGCGTTGAATTTCGGCAGCAGGACATCCGCGCCCAATTGCCGAATGAGACATTTGATTTGGTGTTTTGCCGCAACCTGGTCTTCACCTACTTTGAGGAACAGCTTCAGCGTGAAGTCGCCTCTCCATGCCAGGCTCGTTTCAAGCGGAGTGCTGGTCTTAGGCATACACGAAGTTCTTCCGCCGGGTACCGCCGGATTTCACTCGCTGGAGCCTCGCCTGCATATCTATCGGAGAGATGATCCAAACAGCGCTGTGGCGACAAATGAGCGATCTCGACGGCGACGTTTCCGTGTGGTTGAAGGGGATTGGCGTTCTCGAGGCGCGCATTCCTCGGGTCTCCACGCGTAGGGTAGCGTTTCTGTTCCACGAGTAAGCGACGCGATGGGCAGGGTGTCATTCCGCGATCAACCAGGCTCCGCCTCTTGGAACGAGTTCTGTTCCATGTGCGTCAAAATTCGCACTTTGCGTTATTTGATCCAAGCTCAAGCTATATGCTGATCACTGGGCAGGGAGAATCACGAATGATTGCGTAGGCGTTGTGGCGAAGGTGTCCATCATCACCGCTGCCGCTATGGCGTCCAATAATGACAAGATCGGCAGGGAAACCCCTTGCCGCACATGTGACGACTTTAAAGGGTTCTCCCGGATTAACAAAGAATTTTGCTTTGACGCCCGCTGTTTCCTGGAGAGCGTTGAGCCTTGCTTTACCTTCGGCCACCAAGGAGTCTGTCAGCCCCTGATCCAGGGTCTGGCCTGGAGGAGATTGAACAATCGGAACGGCATGAACAAGCCCCAGCTCTGCTTGACGTTGAACCGCAAAGGAATCTGCCCAATCCAGTACACGCGCGCTACGTGATCCCAAGTCAACCGCGCACAGCACCTTCGATAACGTGATCTTCTCGAGTGGTGGCGCGTTTTCCGCATGCACAGCCGTCCATACCGGACAGTCGATGTCATGCAGCACCTTTGCCGTAACCGAGCCCAACACGCAGGGCCGATAGGACCCGATTCCATAGGTCGGCATCATGACAAGGTCCGGCGTCCACAAATGGACCATTCTTACGATCTCTTCGGCTGGGTCCCCAATTCTGAAAACCCTTCGCGTACTGAAATGTCTGAGCTCTTCGGCAAGAAAGGCATTTAGCTGTTCCTCTCTCGACCAGAGCCAATCCTGGACGATTGAATCCATCGAACCATGAATGGCCACATCGACGATATGGAGTAACATAATTTCCGCATCAAACCAGCCTGCGAAAGACTCCACATGCCGGGCCGCACCGATCGACCGTTGCGAGAAATCTACAGGAAATAGGATCTTCTTGATGCCTGTCATACTGGATTCCCTTTGCAAGATCAGACACTCACCACGGGGCACGGACTATTGCAGATGATGGCAAAAGCGTGGCTGCCGAGCCTCCTGGTGATCTCGCCGCCACAACTCCGTCCTATCACCATTAACTCGGCACCTTTCTCTTTGGCCGCCACCGAAAGTGATCTCGGGATGTGCCCGTCGCTTACCACCAGCACATCGGCCTGAATCCCTGAATCGAGCAAGAGACCACGGAGGTGCTCCTCGGCCCCCAAGCGGGCTTGATCGTGCCAGACGAACATGAACCGGTCCGGAAGGGTAGGCGGCGTATCAAGAACGACATGCACAGCCGTCAGCTTGGCCCCGAATTCCGATGCGAACTCTGCCGCCCAGCGGATCGCTTTGGCGCTCGCCGGTTGGGCGTCCACTGCGCACATTACATGGCGCACCTCGGCTGGATTCAGCGCTGGTTGCTCCGAAAGATGGGTGCCTGTCCACACAGGACAGTCCGCGTCGTGCAAAACCTTTGCCGTGACCGAGCCGAGAAGAAAACGCCGAAATGAGCCGTGGCCGTGAGTGGGCATGAGAATCAGGTCAGATTGTTCTTGATGCGAACGTTCGACAATCAGTTTGGCCGGATCGCCGCAACATAGGATCCGCTTAACGAAGACTCCTGTTAGCTCAGACAAACCAAACTCGTCCAACTGCTTTTGCCGTCTGCGCAAGTGTTCGGCACGTTCAGCTTCCGCTGATGTGATCCGAAGTCCCAAGGGACCATTCAGAGGGTGGTTTATCAAGAGCTCGTTCACGTAAAGCAGAGTGACCTCTGACCGAAAGTGCCGTGCGAGTGCGCCCGCATGACTGGCAGCGGTAAGGCTACTGTCGGAGAAGTCTATAGGAACCAGGATTTTTTTAAGGTCCAACATCAATCCATATCCGTGCACGCTTCTTGCCGTGGCTTCGAAGCACATGATTCTGAACGCTATGGAATCTACGCGACACGGGCCATGATCCGCTCGCATTTCTGGCCCGCGAGCGCCGCGAGCTTCAAAATCGTTTTCTGGAGGGTTCTGGTGCAAACGCATCGGCGAAGCGAGGATAAGGGGACGCGGCGGTTCGCGCGGATAGGGAGTTATTCAAAAGACGACATTTCGACCGGGAGATTGTCATTCCGTTTGAGCTGGTACACCAGCTTCAAGTTGAGGCCTTCGGGACTGGCGATCGTGATGGCGGCCCGGAGGAATTCCGTGACCCAGATTACGATTCTGCGTGGGTTCCACGCCACGTTTCAGAGTTCGAAAAGCGCTGGTGGCCGTATGCTCGGCCAGTGGGGGATCCCGGAGGATGGACGAGACCTCGCCCGCGTCTATTCTCTTTGCGGAGTGTCAGAGGCTCTGCCGCGAAGCGACTGCCGAGTATTATGAGCAGGAACCCGGCGGCGCCGCTGAAGACTACGAAATCGTTCCAATCAAGACGATGCTGAAGGACGCAAATAATCGGCTCATTACTAAGAAGGTCATTTGCCGTCAGCGGGCGAACCCCGGAGATAGTCGGGATGGTTTAGCGGTCCCAGACGCCGTATCAACGTTGGCAACATGAACGGTAACAGGCCATCGACAGTCGTTTTGCCGGTCGAGGATTTTTCAGCGAACGGAGCCGACAGCCCGTGCTAGGGAGGTCCATCAACATAATCGCATCTGTGAGACCAAAATGGAAAAACGAGCGAGCCGCGCCGGACCGTGCGCGGGATTCCGCCACACCGGCTGTCTGAACACTGACCGATCTTAGTCTCTCACGAGATCAATCCGCGACCATTGCGGCGCGCCACACCGTCGACGGGCCAGTTAGAAGCGAAGAGTGCACGCCTGGAGTTGGACCGCAATCAATCCGTCACGACTCGAACCGCAAGGTAGAGATGCATTCCCGCGGAGGCTGAAAGCCGTGGCCGTACGGCGCATGTGATCAATCTCCTCGGCTCGCCATCGGCCACGAACCGCATCGTTTTAGGCTTCCCGGCCGTGCGGGATAACTCAGGCATACGCCTGTTCGTATTTTGTGTTGCGGTTGCCGGGAGCGGTTGAATTTCACTCGGGAACTGGAAAGTCTCGGGAGTCGTGCGATGACAGAACTCGTTGGCGTTAACCTCCATTCGAGGCGGTAAGCACCTGGACAACTTTCTTCAAGTGATGACTTTTGCCATGCGTAAACTTGCGCTGGAGCAGGTGAGGGGCCTAACCCACCACCCCGTTGAACGCAAGCGATCGCTCAACTGCGCTTTCCGAGGCCCAACTGCTCGGCGTGCGCTAAGGCCTCAGTTCGATGGATCAGCGACTCAACCATCGCGAGGCGCTCCTTCAAGCCAGCTCGAAACTCGGCGGTATCCGTGTGGCGGATCTCAACAAGAAGTTCCTTCTGTTCACCTTCTAAAAGTTCCAGGATCAACTCTAGCTCCGGGCCAGAGAGAACAAGTTCCTGTGTCATACGCCCTCCCGTTCCGAAAGCTCATGCAAGCGTTTCAGAAGATTGAGCAGCAAAATAAGTGCCACGAAATGAAAACCGTTCGGCGGCCCCTTCCAGCTATGACGAATGCTGTGCCGGGGCCGTGTGGCCGGCCAGCTCTTGCGCAGACCCAACAGAACCGATTACGCAGCCGCTACGGTTGATGGGCGTTACTTTAGCCGCCAGCGCTTTTGCGGCTGTGATGTGAAGCATGCCTTTTTCGAGCCGGGCGCGAGTCTTCTCCACGTCGATCGGCTCCGGCATTTCGAACTGGCCTGTATATATTGTTGGGGCCGAACTCAGTCCAGAGAAATTTCATTTCCTGGGCCTTCTCACACAGTGACCATTTGTAAGTGCCAGCCGAACTGGATCTAACGCTTCACCCAGACCTGCGATTGGTATTTCGAATGCCGTGTTCAGCATTGATGACGAGATCTCTATCGCCAGCCGCCGTCAGCACACTTGCGCTTCCTGAATTTAGGACCAAAAGCGAGACATCGCTAGAGCACTGCCTGTTAAGACGAAGGTCTGTTCGCACCTACACAAAGGCCCCGCTGTCACTCGCGGTTGTCTCACAGCTTCTCTG
>JASIGB010000183.1:0-6503 GCA_030045355.1 Bryobacteraceae bacterium | reverse complement strand
TAGCCGGCCGGAAACTCATCGAGACGATGGGTGGGGGCGGCAGCCGTAGTCGCCCCCAAGCTTCGTTCGCAGAAAGACCATATCGGACGGCTCGTCTTAGGAAAGACCAGACCCAGGTCAGAGCTGAGAAAACGTTATAGGAGACCGGAATGTCTGAGACCAGAATGCCTATCGCTCCCGATCAGACGGCATATGAGAAGCACTGGCGTATCGGCGAACTAGCGAAGGTGTGGGGAATAGGACGCGAGACAATCCGAAAGCTTTTTGCTTTTGAACCTGGCGTCGTAAGAATACGCCTAGCGCGACGGCGCAGGCACACGACCTATTCCATTCCCGCTTCTGTCGCCGAGCGCGTCCGCAACCGGCTAACGGCGGATCGCGACTAGCTTTGCCTTGCCTTCGAAAGCCTCTGTGAAGATTCTTGTGAGGCGTTCCTGGCGGCTCTTGATCCACTTCGAATAGTGTGCCCTGACGATCTCTTCGGTGTCGCCGATAAGCTCAGCGACGTCGGCGACAGGTACACCTTTTTCAAGCAGGATGCGCACGAAGGTGTGCCGAAAACGGTGCGGAGTGGGCCGTTCATCAAACGGTTCCGCGAGCGCAAGCACCTTGTTTAGCTTCCGCCGCCACTGCTCCGTGACTGTCCTCAAAAGCGAGGATTCTCCATCGCGGAATATAAATGCGCCTTTGCGTTTTTCGCGATCTCTCAGTCTGAGGACGAGCCAGTCCGGTATCCACGTATAAAGTTGCTTCTTGGTTTTGTGCATCCGCAGGAAAACATCGTTCCCGCTAAGGCGCTCGCTAATGTTGAATGTCGCGACATCAGATATGCGTAAACCCGTGTAGACGGAGAGCATGATGAAGTCCTTGGCATCTTCTCCGCCCCAGGGGCGGTAACCGGGTCCCGGAGGAACCGGACCTCCGAATTGATCGCAAGCGGCGTAGATACGCGCCAGCTCGTCGTCGGTAAAAGGGGCCTTTGCGGCCGGCAACGATGAGCCTTGAGGAGCCCGCAGGTCTTCGGTGATATCGTCGGCAAGCCAGCGGCGCTTGCGACAGAACCGGACGAATGCTTTCAGACGGTCGAGTTTCTTGGCCTTTGAACGGGGCCCATCTTTCCACGATGCGTAAAAGAGATCCATTTCCGTAACCGAGAGTTGATCTACATGGACATGCCCCCTGGCCTCAGAAAACGCGAGGAGCTGCTTGGCGAAGGTCTTGTACTTGCGGAGTGTCGCGTCGGCAACCGCTCGGTTCTCGCATCTAGCAAGAAAGGCCTTCGATGCTTCGTCGATTGTGGTGCGACTCGCTTGTGGTCTAGAGGCCGCGGGGACAGATGATTCTGGGACAGCGGAGGTTGTAGCGGCATCCCATTGGCGGCTCTGTTCCAACGCCGCAACGACGCGACGGGCTAGCTCCCAGTCCCACTCGCCAGTGCTTTGGCGCCGGTATCGCTTGCCGAGCGTGCCGGAGGTAAATATCGGACACTCGCATCGACGCCAGCCCTTCTTGCGCTCATCGAATTCGCTCGAGAGATGCTCCTCGGGATGGCCGCCTTTGCAGCCGCGCCGGTGCCGGCGATAGAGGTGTAAGGCCATGCTCGATTGTACCGTATCACCCGATATCACCCGACGAAGGGGCGAAAGAAACACGTAAGCTATTGGTTCTACAGTGGTGCCCGGGGTGGGACTTGAACCCACACTCCCGTTGCCGGAAAAGGGATTTTAAGTCCCTTGCGTCTGCCGATTTCGCCACCCGGGCACGTTGAGTCAGGCGGCCGTGCTGGGGCCCATGAGTCTCATTATAGTGAAGGCGCCTGCGCCGGCTTCCCCCCAGTGCGTTCCGAACGCGTGGCGAAGCAGAGTGCAGATCGAACAGGCGGCATCCTAGTTTCGGCGGGGGGCAACCCTTGCGCGAGTGCCAGTACTTGCAATTCATTGCGTTCCCAAGAGGTGCGGCGTACACTGGGACGAAACTTGGCCCGTTGTCATTATGGAGGCTAGCATTCATCCAGCAGT
Organism: Bryobacteraceae bacterium; assembly: GCA_030045355.1. GTDB lineage: Bacteria > Acidobacteriota > Terriglobia > Bryobacterales > Bryobacteraceae > Palsa-89. The sequence continues at coordinate 4,485 of JASIGB010000183.1, read as the reverse complement.
TCCCGGCGGTGTCCCGACGGCAGAAGTGCGCAGGCAGGTGAATCTGAAGACCTGTTCGGCCCTGTTCGCCCTACTGCTGTCGCTTAACCTCGCGATTGTTGGCATTCGGGTACACAGTCTGATTGAGCGGGGGCGCTTAACGGCCACTACCGGCACGGAAGGCCCGATGGTGTACAGCGTTTGGAAGGCGAGACACAATTATCCGATCTATGAAGCGCCCGCTCTGGTGTTTTCGAATTCTCTTTACAATTTCATGTACTATCAGACAGCCGCTTCCGTCGCCAAAGTGCTCCATCTCGACGGGGACGACCTATTGCTTTCCACGCGCTTAACCACGGCAACATTTGCTGTGTTGGGCTTTGTCGTCGGACTGATCACCGTCTCGGGTTTTGGCTTGTTCTCCGATATCAGCCGTGTGGTGCTGGGGGCGTGCGCGCTGGGAATATTCTGGTTTGGCACGGTGCCGGTGGGCTGGTGGGCTTGGTCCGCGCGCCCGGATGTCGGAGCGGCTTGCCTTGCATCGGTGGGCCTTTTGTTTTTTCTGCGATTCCTCCACAAAGAGTCGATCTGGAAATTGCTCCTCTCGTCGCTCTTCTTTTTCCTGGCGTGGTCGTTCAAGCAGAGCATCGTTACGACGTTTATCGGGGTAGTGCTGGTCACGTTAGTTTGCCGCCGGCAATGGAAGTTTTTGCTGGCGTTAGTTGGCCCCATCGGGGCGGGGGTCGCCGCGGCGTTGTACCTGGGTGGCGCCAATTATCGCTTCAACATACTCACGGTTCCGTCCGCAGGTTTCCTCGATCTGACAAATGCGGTCAGGGTAGTAGCCAAGCCCTGGGTCGAGAATCCAATTTTGTACATCGCTCCGGTCCTGGCGCTGGCGGTCTTGGTATTCGGCAAGAAATCCGCCGGGAATTCAGCGGCGGCATTGAGATTTCAGGTGGGCGTCCTGGGAAGCATATTCTTGTGTACGGCCGCGGGCGGAGTGCTGTTATGCCTGAGATCCGGCAGCGACGTCAACTATTTTTTTGAGGCCGGAATGGTGGCGGCTATCGCTGCCCTGCCGAGTGCCATGCTGCTCTTTGAAAGCAGCCGAAAAGCAAGCGGTTGGTTCTTTTCTTTGGCGAGCCTTATCTTTGCGGGGGTATGCTTGCTGCAGCTGGCTAACTTCTTCGCCCCGGTGGATCGGCAGGGCATCCCCACGCACCTGCCGTTGCTCGGAGCTTCGGACTTCGGCAGGCTCCGATTGCTGACCGAGCGGCAAGAACGGGAAAGGAGTGGCGTCATCGGCATGCTGGCGTCGGCGCCCAAGCCGATTTTGGTTTTGGATGATGTCTACTCTTTGCCTTGGCATTCTACGAACGGCTCGTATCCCGCCTTTTCCGCCGATCTGACCCTGCTGGAGAATCTGCGGAAGCGGGGGATGATAAAGGACGACAGAGTCGTTACGCTGATTCGCTCACGGCTTTTCGCTAGCGTAGTGTTGTCGGCCACGGATCTGATTTCCCTGGCGCGCCAAAATCGCTACGATTTTATCGCCACTCTGCCGGACGGGTCCTCGTTGTACCGCCGTTCGGGCTCGCAGGGCGCCGCGAGTGGCGAGTCTTCCTCCGCCCATCAATAATTAACCTGCTGCCGGGTGTGACGCTCGAGGTACCAACAGGGCGTAAGGCCGAGCTGTGGAAATAGCGAGTAGACGCAGGTCTGCTGTTCCGGAGCGTCGGCGATGAATTCGGTCTTGCGATCCTTTTGCGGCACGGCCAGCAATTTCTGCACTTCCACAGACCCGAACTGCTGGCGGCTGCGTGGGATGCGATAAGCGATCGAAATATAGTCGCCCACGTAAACGAGCAACAGCAATCCGGCGGCGATGAGAAGCAAGCGCGGCAACGAGAGCTTCATTCGCTCCGATTATCGCTGAGCGCGCGGTGTGCTGCCATGGTCTCAGCCCTGGCATGGTCTCAGCGATGATACGCTGGATAATTTAACAGACCTATGAGACGACTGAATCGAATCTCCCTGTTCTCTGTGATCGCCTGTGGGGTCGCGCTCGCTCCAGCGATGGCGCAGGAAAAGGCCGCAGCCAAAGGCGGCGAGGCCAATGCCGGCGGGCAGTCCCTAATCGAGCGGGGCCGCTACATCGTGGAAGACGTTGCGATGTGCGAGCTCTGCCACACGCCGCGCACTGAAAACGGCCAACCTGACCGGTCGCACTGGCTGGGCGGGGGTCCGGCGCAATTGAGACCCTCCTATCCCGCGCCCTATTGGGCGGTGGTGGAACCGCGGCTGGCTGGACGGCCGCCGGGCACCGACGCCGATTTCATCAAGCTGCTGACCACGGGAATCTCGCGCACGGGCCGGCCGCCGAATCCGCCGATGCCTCCGTTTCGCATGACGCGGGCAGACGCCGAAGCGGTGCTGGCATACTTGAAGTCGCTGCCCCGGTAGCGGGCGCGAGCCTTCGCCGGCATTGCACCAATGGAACAGCTCGCCCTGGCTTGGGGCCCGGTTCGCAAGACGTTCACCGTCGCCGAATTGAACGCGCGGATTCGCGGGCTGCTGGGCGATGAGTTCGACGATGTCTGGGTGGCGGGCGAGATCTCGGGGTCGAAGACGGCCGCGAGCGGGCATTGTTATTTCACGCTGAAGGACCACGAGGCGCAATTGCGCTGCGTGTGCTTCCGGCAATCGCTGCGCTATTTGAAATTCAAGCCGCAGGACGGAATGGCGGTGCTGGCGCGCGGCCACATCGACGTCTACGAAGCGCGCGGCGAATACCAGCTTCTGGTGGAGGCCATCGAGCCGCAAGGCCACGGGGCGCTCCAGTTTGCGTTCGAGCAACTCAAGAAGAAGCTGGCCGCGGAAGGCCTGTTCGACGCCGAACGCAAACGCCCGATTCCGCGGCTTCCGCGGCGCATCGGCATCGTGACGTCGCCCCAGGGCGCGGTGGTGCGCGACATCACGGAGATTCTTTCGCGGCGCTTCCCCGGGTTGCATCTGCGCATTTATCCGGCGCTGGTGCAGGGCGAGGGATCGGTGGAGGCGATGTGCCGGGGTATCGAGTACTTCAGCCATTCCGGATGGCCGGAGGTAGTGATTGTAGCGCGCGGCGGCGGATCGCTCGAAGATCTGTGGACGTTCAATGAAGAAGCGGTAGCGCGGGCGATCGCGGCCAGCCCCGTGCCGGTGATTTCGGCCGTCGGACACGAGACCGATTTTACGATCGCCGATTTTGTCGCCGATCTCCGCGCCGCCACGCCATCGGCCGCGGCGGAGCTAGTGATCTGCCCGCGCGAGCAGATTTTCGAACAACTCGACGTGTTCGATCATAAGCTGCTGCAAAGCGTGCGCTATCGCCTGGCGATGGCGGCGCGCGCGCTGCACGAGCGCGGCGTGGAGCGGGCATCGGCCATCGTGCACCGCAACGTCGGCCGGATGCAGCAGCGGGTGGACGAGCTCGATTACCGGATGCGCAGTCGCGTCCAGGCGGCTGCGTCAGCGCGTCGCAAGCGCCTGGAAGACTGGACGGCCCGGCTGCGGAGCCTGGATTTGCGCTTGCGGATGGCCCGGGCGCGGCAGAGGCTGGAGGCGGCCGATGCAGCCGCGGCGCAGCTGATTCATCTGCGCCTGGCGCGGGCGCACGGGCGGTTGAGTCCCTTGATCGCGCACCTGACGCAGCTTAGCCCGCTGAAGATTCTGGAGCGCGGCTACGCGATCGTCACGAACGACCAGGGTGCGATCGTGAAGCAACCAGCCGATGCGCCGGCGGATTCGAGAATCGACCTTCGCGTGGCACGGGGCCGCTTGGCAGCCCGCGTGCTGAAATCCGGCGGTTAGTTCGACGGCTGGCCGAGCAACGATTTCAGCAGCGAAACTGCGCTCGTGGTCACCAATATCCGTACCTCGTTCTGGCCTTGGCCAAGGTTAAGGTCAGCGCCCACGCGCACATTCAGGCTTGGAATATTGAGCCGGGCTTCGACCATTTTTCGCAGGCCGTAATGCCGGACTCCATCCGCGACAAAGTCGTAGAGACGGTCCTTGCCGAAGGTGAAATCGACGTAGCTCAGAGTCTGGTGTGCTTCCGATTCAGATCGATGCCACTGCACCAATGCCAATCGCGTTCCGCCGCCATAGTAAGTGAAGAACGCCTTATCCTGCCCGGGAAATGAGAGCTGATCGGGATTGACCACACCGTCTAAAGATCCGCGGCCGCCTCCTTTGAATAACAGGGAGGGGATGAAACCGTAATCGCCGGATGGTTGATTACTCCAGGTGAAGTGATCGGGGATATGGGGAGCCCAGTAGCCGCCGCCTTGGATGTCGATAGACTTGGCCGCTGTATTAAACGCGCTGGAGGTTTGATCGGAAGAAGAAGGCGACTCGGTGCTTTGGCTGCCCGTCGATCCCGTGGAGTCACGGGCTGTGAAGGAGCCTTGCCGTAGTTGCGCTGAAGAGTTTTGCGTGGCGCTCGATGGCGAGTTGGCCGTT
>JASIGB010000182.1:0-7840 GCA_030045355.1 Bryobacteraceae bacterium | reverse complement strand
CCCGGCATGAACGCGGGAACGCCCACATCCACGGTGAGGCCGCCCTTGATGCGTCCCGTGACGCGGCCGGAGACCACCAGGCCGTCGTGGTGAGCTTTCTCCAGCGTTTCCCAGGAACGCAGGCGGCTGGCCTTTTGGTGTGACAGCAGGATGTAACCTTCCAGCTGCACGCCTTGCCGGTCCACCATCACGTCGATGTGATCGCCGACCTGCACGTGAACGCTGCCGTCGGGAGCCGCGAACTGCTCGATGGGCACCAGGCCTTCGGACTTATAGCCGAAGTCGACAATGACGTCCGTTTCGTGGAGTTTCACCACGCGGCCTTCCAGCAATTCGCCCTCGTGGGGCGGCGCGAAATGAGTATAGTCGTCGATGAGCTGCTCATAATCCGTCTCTTCGGACATAGGCGGGTTTAGATTTCGCTCATCTGCCTTGCTGGCCATGGCCAAACTCCCGATTCAAGCAACTGCACTGGGCGTGAACGATAGAGGAGGAGTACGCCGGAATAAAAACAACGGGGTTAAGTGACTTCGGACGTCCCCAACGGCTCTATCGGCCGACAAACCCTTGATACATCAGCACTTCAGCAATATAGCGGAGCCGTAGGCGGAAGTCAACCAAGCTAAAAACCACGCGTCGCCCTGCGCGCGCCTGGCAGGCTGCTAATTCCGGCCGCACAGATCCGGCGTCTGACACATTCCTCCGGCGCACGAAGGGAACTGGCTGGCCTGAGATTTTCCATTGGACGAGTGGGCGGCGAAGGTCGACAGCGCGGTTTTCAGGTGCGACTCGCCGCAATTGGGGCAGGCGACGGCGTCCTGATTCCGGCGGATCAGCTTCTCGAATTTCGTTCCGCAATCATCACAGATATATTCGTAAATCGGCATTTCGTTAAGCTCCGCAAGGTGCGTTTCATTAATTCTAGCGCAGACCGGAGCGGGAATCTGGCGCGCCCGGAGGGACTCGAACCCCCGGCCTATTGGTTCGAAGCCAATCGCTCTATCCAGCTGAGCTACGGGCGCGCTGCGGAATCGCGATTTCATGGTAGCATCGCGCGCGCCCGCGCTTAAATTCGGCCGTGCGGATGTTGAATCGGGAGATTCAACGTGCTTCAATATGAGTGGCACGCCTTCCCGATTACACTGGAGGACAATCCGAATTGAATGCTGCAATCCTGGCCCTGGAAGACGGGACGGTCTTCGAGGGCGCCAGCTTTGGTGCGCCGAAAGACACCGCCGGCGAGGTGGTGTTTAACACTTCCATTACCGGCTATCAGGAAATTTTCACCGATCCGTCATATGCCGGCCAGATCGTCGTACTGACCAATCCGCAAATCGGAAATTACGGCGCGAACGAATACGATCAGGAAGCGGCGCGGCCGTATATCGAAGGCCTGGTGGTACGCGAGTTTTCGAGCATCGCGAGCAACTGGCGCTCGGAAGAAAACGCCGGGCAGTTTCTTTCGGAAAACGGCATTCCGGTGGCCGCCGAAATCGACACTCGTGCGCTGGTGCGCCACCTGCGCACGCGCGGAGTGATGCGCGGCGTACTCGCCACTGGCGATCGCGATCGCAGTGAGTTAATTGAACGCGCGCGGCAGGCGCCGTCCATGGCCGGTCTCGATCTGGCGACTCGCGTTTCCACGCCCTCGCGATACTCGTGGGATAAACCAGTCGATCCGTGCTCGGCGTCGGAGCCGATCGTAAAAGCCTGCGAACCTTTCTGCCACGTGGTGGCGTACGATTACGGAATCAAGCGCAATATCCTGCGCCGCCTGGTGCACGTGGGCGCGCGCGTCACCGTGGTTCCGGCGCTCACGCCGGCCGAAGACGTGCTGGCGCTCAACCCCGACGGTGTGTTTCTGTCTAACGGCCCCGGCGATCCCGAGCCGCTGCAGTTTCAGGCGCAGCAAGTGCGCAAGCTCATCGGCAAGAAGCCGATTTTCGGAATCTGCCTGGGGCATCAGATTCTCGGCCTCGCGCTCGGCGGCAAAACGTACAAGCTGAAGTTCGGGCATCGCGGCGCCAATCATCCCGTGCTAAATCGCATGACCGAGCGCGTGGAGATCACCTCCCACAATCACGGTTTCGCCGTCGACCCCGACTCGCTGAACGCCAACGAAGTGGACCTCACGCACATCAATTTGAACGACGAAACGCTCGAAGGATTCCGGCATCGTAATGAACCGGTGTTCTGCGTGCAATATCATCCCGAAGCCGCGCCCGGCCCGCACGATTCGCACTATCTGTTCGACGACTTCATGCAAATGATCAAGGACTACGGAGCCCGGTAATGCCGCGCCGCAACGATCTTCACCGCATCCTGATCGTCGGCTCGGGGCCGATCGTGATCGGCCAGGCCTGCGAGTTCGATTATTCGGGCGCGCAGGCGTGCAAGGCGCTGAAATCCGACGGCTACGAAGTGGTGCTGATCAATTCGAATCCGGCCACCATCATGACCGATCCGAATCTCGCCGATCGAACGTACGTCGAGCCCCTCAGCGTGGCGTTCGCCGAAGAGGTGATCCGGCGCGAGCGGCCCGACGCGCTGCTTTCGACGGTCGGCGGGCAAACCGGTCTCAATCTTTCCGTGGATTTGGCCGAAGCCGGCGTACTCGACAAATACGGTGTGGAATTGATCGGCGCGAAGATCGAATCCATCAAGAAGGCCGAGGACCGCCTGTTGTTCAAGGACGCGATGCGCAAGATCGGCCTGGAGACGCCGCAATCGCAACTAGTGAACAACATTGAGGACGGCCTCGCGTTTGCCGAGCGCATCGGATATCCGGTAATTCTGCGGCCCAGCTTCACCCTCGGTGGGTCCGGCGGCGGCATCGCTTACAATCGCGAAGATTTGACGGAGATTTTGGAGCGCGGCATCGACCTTTCGCCCGTGCACGAAGTCCTGATCGAAGAGAGCGTGCTCGGATGGAAGGAGTTCGAGCTGGAAGTGATGCGCGATCTGGCGGACAACGCGATCATCGTCTGCTCCATCGAAAATTTCGACCCTATGGGCGTCCACACCGGGGATTCCATCACCGTCGCGCCCGCGCAAACGCTCACCGATCGCGAATACCAGATGATGCGCGACGCCTCGCTGCGCTGCCTGCGCGAGATCGGCGTCGATACGGGCGGATCGAACGTGCAGTTCGGCATTAATCCCGAAAACGGGCGCATGGTGATCGTGGAAATGAACCCGCGCGTTTCGCGCAGCTCGGCGCTCGCTTCCAAAGCCACCGGATTTCCGATCGCGAAGATCGCGGCCAAGCTCGCCGTCGGCTATCGGCTCGACGAAATCAAGAACGACATCACCAAGCTGACGCCAGCATGTTTTGAGCCGACGCTCGACTATGTGGTAGTGAAAATCCCCCGCTGGCAATTCGAGAAGTTCCCGGGCGCCGAGCCGGTACTCGGAACGCAGATGAAGTCGGTCGGCGAAGTAATGGCTATCGGGCGCACGTTCAAACAGGCGCTGGCGAAAGGCATCCGCAGTTTGGAGACCGGCAAGGCCGCGACGGCGGAAACATTCGATCCCGCGCTGCTGCGCCAGCGCTTGATCACTCCCAATCCGGAGCGTCTGGGCTATATCCGGTTCGCGCTGGAGCAAGGCTGGACGCCGGAACAGATTCACGAAATCACGTCCATCGATCCGTGGTTTTTGAAGCAGCTTCGCGAACTCGCCGATGAGGAGCGCGACCTTTCCGGACAAAATCTCCCTGCGCTCTCGCGCGAACGCCTGGCGCGCGCCAAACGCGACGGGCTCTCCGATCCGCGCCTTGGCAGCCTGCTCGGCACGAATGCCAATGCCGTCCGCACGCGGCGCAAGGAATTGGGCATTGCCGCGGTGTTCAACCGCGTGGACACGTGTGCCGCGGAATTCGAAAGCTTCACGCCGTACCTGTATTCGAGCTACGAATCGGAGAACGAATCGGCGCCGAGCGATCGCAAGAAAGTCATGATCCTCGGCAGCGGCCCCAACCGCATCGGGCAGGGCATCGAGTTCGATTACTGCTGCTGCCACGCCGCCTACGCGTTGGAGGAGTTCGACTACGAATCGATCATGGTGAACTGCAATCCGGAAACTGTCTCCACGGATTACGACACCAGCGACCGCCTGTATTTCGAGCCGCTCACGCTCGAAGAAGTGCTGAACATTTGCGATGTCGAGAAGCCGGACGGCGTCATTGTGCAGTTCGGCGGGCAGACGCCGCTGAATCTCGCGCTGCCGCTCAAGGCCGCGGGTGTTTCCATCATCGGAACCGATCCGGCCGATATCGATCTGGCCGAGGACCGCAAATTATTCGGCAAGCTGCTGGACGATCTGGCGATTCCTTCCCCCGCCAACGGAACCGCCACCAGCGCCGAAGAAGCCTGTGCGGTCGCCCGCCGTCTGGGCTATCCGGTGCTGGTGCGCCCCAGTTACGTTTTGGGCGGACGCGCGATGGTGATCGCTTACGACGAAGAAATGGTGCGCCGCTACATGCAGGAAGCGGTCGTATTTTCGCAGGAGCGGCCGGTGCTGATCGATCGTTTCCTCGAAGATGCCACTGAAGTGGACGTGGACGCGCTGGCCGATCAGGACGGCAATGTTTTGATCGCAGGCATCATGGAGCACATCGAGGAAGCCGGTGTCCATTCGGGTGACAGCTCGTGCGTTCTGCCGCCGCAGGGCCTTTCGAGCGGGGTGCTCGCGACCATTCAGGATTACACCGAGCGGCTGGCGCGCGCGCTGCACGTGATTGGACTGATGAACGTCCAGTACGCGATCAAGGGCGCCAAGGTGTACGTGCTTGAAGTGAACCCGCGTGCCTCGCGCACCGTGCCCTATGTCAGCAAAGCCACGGGCGTGCCGCTGCCGAAGCTCGCGGTAGGCCTGATGCTCGGCAAAAGGCTGCGCGATTTCGAGCATCTAACCGGCGGACGCACCTCAGGCGTGCTGCCGGTACCGCAGGTTTTCGTGAAATCGCCCGTCTTTCCGTTCGGAAAATTCCCGGGCGTGGATCCGGCGCTCGGGCCCGAAATGCGCTCCACCGGCGAAGTGATGGGTGTGGGCGAAAACTTCGGAGAGGCGTTTGGCAAGGCGCAATTGAGTGCGGGCACACCGCTGCCTGAGAGCGGCGTGGTTTTCATCAGCGTGAACGATCGCGATAAGGCCGCTGCCGCGGAAGTGGCGGCGCGGTTCCACGAGCACGGATTCCAGCTCGCCGCTACGCGCGGTACGGCGGCAGTTTTGAAAGCCGCCGGCCTGCCGGTGAAAACCGTGTTCAAAGTGAACGAAGGACGTCCCAACGCGGTCGACATCATGAAGGCCGGCCAGGTGAAGCTGGTGATCTATACCACCACCGGTGGCCACACGTTTAGGGACGAGCGCGACATTCGCCGCACCGCTGTCGCTTATCGGATTCCCTGCATCACCACGCTCAGCGGAGCGAAAGCCGCGGCGCAGGCCATCATCTCGCGCCAGCGCGATCCCATTCGCGTGTGGAGTTTGCAGGAGATTCACAATCCGGCGGGTGTCGCGACCAGCTCATGATTATCTCTGGCTGGCTTCGCCCGCCGAAACTTTGCGATTGAACTCCGCCGATTTTCCGAGCGGCACCGACAAACACTCCCACTTCTGGTTGACGAGGTGTTTCGCCAGAAACACGATCTGCCCGCAATGATACGAGTAGTGCGCCACCTGCCGGTTGATGGCCTGTATCACCGAGTGCGCTTCGCCGCGAATGGTGATGCTGCGGCCGAGATCGGAGTCCGTCAGCGGCTCGACCGCCTCGAACACGCACCGCCAGCCGTCTTCCCAGAGATGGAGCAGCGCTATGCGCGTCGCGGGCGGGTCGGAGAATTCGGCGTCGCGATCACGCCAGGGCTTCTCGCCGTCGCTCGTCAAGAAGTCCGTCCAGCGCGAGAGCATGTTGCCGGCCATGTGTTTCACGATGAGCGCGATAGAATTCGACTCGGCGTCCAGCGTGACGAAAAGCTGATCGTCCGTCACCTGGGCCATCGCGCGCTCCGCCAGCGTCTTGTAATAGCGAAACAGCGAGAGGGAATCTTTCACATAGGACGTAGTGAATTCAAGCGCCATGCGACCATCTTGGCAGAATGGACGTAGCGGAGGAATGACCAGAATGAAAATCGGGATCATTGGATCGGGCAACGTGGGCGGCGCGCTCGGCGGCCGGTGGGCAAAGCTGGGACATGAAGTTACCTTCGGCACGCGCGATCCGCAAGGCATCCGGAAACAGCAGCTCGCGGCCAAGACCGGCAGCAAGACGCGCGCGGCCAGTTTCGCGGATACGGCTCGGGGCAACGACGTGCTGCTGCTCGCGACTCCCTGGCCGGTGACGCATCAAGTGATCGCGGGTCTGGGCGATCTCGATGGCAAGATTCTGATCGACGCCACGAATCCACTGCTTCCCGATCTCTCAGGCTTGACGCATGGCACCACGACGTCGGGCGGCGAGCAGGTGGCCGGCTGGGCTAGTGGCGCGAAAGTCGTCAAGGCGTTTAATACGGTGGGCGCGAACATCATGCAGAATCCGGCATTTGAAGGGCATCGGCCGGTGATGTTTTATTGCGGCGATGACGCGCAGGCGAAAGACGCGGTGAAGAAGCTGATTGCCGACCTGGTGTTTGAGCCGGTGGATGCCGGTCCGTTAACGCAGGCGCGCGTGCTGGAACCGTTCGCCATGCTCTGGATTTCGCTGGCCCTCAAACAAGGCATGGGCGTAAATTTCGCGTTCGAGCTGCTGCGCCGTCCTGGTGCTACCGCGGCTTGAGCGCTTCGCGCAAAAACGCGAGGATCGATTCCAGTTGCGCGTCGTTGTAGGAGCCGATCACGGATGCGTGACGCCACACGCTGCCGTCGTGGATTTTCAGCTTTCCGGGATCGACCGTGCGTAGAACGGGCGGGACCGACGTCAGATCGTAAAACAACATGTGGGTTTTCGTTTGGCTGAGGATCAGCGCGGGCATCGCTTCACCGTCCACGGTAGCGGTTTTGACATCGGGCGTGGCGAGCGCGCGGAGGGCCGCGGGGCCCGGCGGGATTTGAGAGATCGGCGTTGTCACCGGAATTCCGACGCCGTTCACTTCGTGGCAGGTGGAGCAACGGCCGAAGCCGCGCAGGGCGTCGAAGAACAACACTCGGCCGCGCTCGGCTTCAGGCGAAAGTGCCGCTTCGGCAGGACCAGACGGTCCTGGTCCGCCCGGTCCTAAGCTAATCGACGGATCCGTGATGCCGTTGAGATTTGCCACGTATGTGATCACCGCGATCAAATCCGCGCGCGAGAGCGTGCTTCCAAACGCGGGCATCGCGGTTCCCGGCAGTCCACGCATGATCGTGTTGGTGATGTAGGTTTGGTCGAATCCGCGTCCAGCGAGCCGAGGCGCGCCAGCCGGAGTTCCACGCACGCCGTGACAATATCCCGTGGCGCAGGACTGCGCGAACACCTTTTGACCCATTTCGATTTCACTGCCACTCTGTGACCATCCCAGCGCCGGGATCGTCAGCATCAGGGCCCACTTCATTTGGAATCCTCCGCCAGCGCGAAGGCGATCAGCGTCGAACCGGTCCGCCAGTTCTGATCGGGAAAAAGCGGCGCAAGCTGCGCGCCCGTGATGGCTTGCTGCCAGCCCGTGGGAGTCGCGATAAACTGGCGCCCGCCCACCGAATACGAAACCGCCGATCCGCGATTGCCCGCGCCCGTTTGATAACTCCACAGCTTCGCGCCAGTATGGGCGTCGAGCGCAAAGAACTCGCCTTCGGGGTCGCCGGTGAAGACCAGATCGCCCGCCGTTGCGAGCATCGAAGCCAGCAGCACGTAGCGATACGGCATGCTCCA
>JASIGB010000181.1:0-7945 GCA_030045355.1 Bryobacteraceae bacterium | reverse complement strand
AATTTCGTCAGCGTAACCGGCGGCCACGGCGATGCCGATGTCCTCGCGCCCGATCAGATGTTGCCGCGACGGCCAAATCTGGCAGATACCGTAGAACAGGTGAGTGAAGCCGTCCGTCGCGACCTCAAGTACGGTGCCGATTGGATTAAGTTGATGGCCACAGGCGGAGTAATGGATCCCGTGAGCGACTACAACGTTCAGGAACTCAGTGAGGCGCAGATGGCGCGCGCAGTCGAGGTGGCTCACCGCGCCGGCAAGCACGTGATGGCGCATGCAGAGGGTGCGGAAGGGATCAAGGCGGCCGCGCGTGCGGGTGTGGATTCGATTGAGCATGGCACCCTGCTCGATGAGGAAGGCGCGGCTGTTATGGAGCAGCGCGGCACGTGGCTTGTCCCCACGCTTTACACGTTCCAGCACGGTGTGGAAGTCGGTGCGTCGCTCGGCGCCGATCCCATTATGGTGGCCAAAGGCAAAGCCATACTCGCGGCCCAGCAACCGGCCTTTAGTCTAGCGCTTAAACACCACCTAAGGATTGCCTATGGCACCGATGATGATCCTGATTTCTCTTCCCAGGAGTTTTCGGCACTGGTTCATGCCGGGCTCTCCCCGCTCGGTGCCATTCAGGCGGCGACCCTCAATGCCGCCACCCTGCTCGGCACCGCACAGGCCACTGGTACAGTTGACGAGGGCAAATTTGCCGATATCGTCGCCGTCGCGGGCGATCCTCTGAATGACATTACCGTTATGGAGCACGTCACCTTTGTGATGAAGGGTGGCGTAGTCACGAAAGACGAGGTTCACCCTCGGACAGATCGTTGAGCGACGCTTCTTTTTTGTTAAAGGTCGTGCCAGCTATCTCGCGGAGGTGGCGTTAACCGGGCCGAGACTGTTAAGCCATATTATCGGAAGCTATTCTGGCTCGGGGCTTCGTTGCGGCGGCAACGATTAGTCTCATGAATCGCGTCCACAGAAATCAAATGAGCGTGAGAGTCGCCATCTCGCGGATAGAACCACAGGTTTGTGCCGGCTATGTTGTAAGCATGTACAATCGACGCATGTTTCAGTGGCGACTCCCGGCAGTGATAACTCTGGCCTGCATTTGCTCAACGCTTGCCTGGGCCCAGTGGATCAACTACGCCACGCGCGGAATTCCGCGCACGGCCGAAGGTAAACCCAACTTGTCCGCTCCCACACCGCGGACTGCCGAAGGTAAGCCCGATTTTTCCGGGGTCTGGGAACAGCCCGACGCGCGCGGTAGCGGGTATTACCTGAAGGGTGCTGACATTCCTTGGCAGCCGTGGGCGAAAGCGCTGTTCGATCGGAACACGGCGACGAACCTGATCGATAATCCCGAATCGCGCTGTCTGCCGCGCGGGGTGCCGAAAGAGGATGCCTTCGATTTGCACAAGATCGTACAAACTCCCGATCTCATCGTGATTCTGTACGAATATCAGACCACTTTCCGACAGATTTTTCTGGATGGGCGCGCACTACCGAAGGACCCGAATCCCGCTTGGGCCGGCTACTCGACGGGACATTGGGAAGGCGACACTCTGGTAGTGGAATCCAGTGGATTCAACGGGAAAGCCTGGCTTTCGGGATTCGGAAATCCCACCACGGATGCCATGCATCTCACGGAACGAATGCGGCGTCGCGACTTCGGGCACATGGACATTCATCTCACCATCAACGATCCCAAAGCCTACACCAGGCCATGGACCGCGGAGCTACATCCGCAGCTGATCCCCGACACCGAGTTGATCGAATTTGTCTGCGAGGAGAACGAGCGGGATTTGCATCACCTGACCGCGAAATAGCCAGCCTCCCGTGGTCGCCTATGGTCGTTGCAGCCAGGAGATCTCTGCGGGCAATTCCCGCGGCGATGTTGCCGCGGCGCGCGTTGGCACTGTAAGATCGGGGGGATGAAATCGTATTGCTCTACCGGCCCTCGTCTCGCGACATGGGCTTGCCTAGTGGGGTCGCTGGTTGTCGCAGCGTCTTGCAGAGCGGCCACCGCCCGGCAACAGGCCGAAGCGCAGTTGCTCGATCACGCCGAGTTTCTTTGCGACAATTGCTTTTTCGGACCGAGCACCTATTACTACTGCTTTGCGGCGGACAATCAGGTTCTGGTCGGATATCAGAGGACCCCGGTTTTGAACTGGGAGGACAGGTCGAAGAATTACCTGACCACAGTGCATAGCACATGGACCGCTTGGACCGCGCCCGGCCAGACTGTTCCGATCAGCTACGACCAGAAGCATATCTGGGTCAGTCGAGGCGATACACAAACAAGCCGGGATTTCTGGGCAAATCTGAGGGCTGTTGCCAAGTGGGTGACGCTGGACGACAGCAAACAGGTCAGGCTTACCCGTGGCACGCGTGACGTTTTCACTAATGACCGGTGCAGGCAAGCCGGCCGGGCGAAAGCCCATTAACCGGCATTCGGGATACCATTTAGCCCCTTAGGGCTATCGTAGAAATTGCCTTCCGTGTTACCCAACAGGCCTGGAAATCAGTCATAATGTGGTACCTCATTGCTTTACGTGTAGGTTTAGCTGTTTATTAGACCGTTCGTATGATCACCACTAAAACTCCCGAATCGGCGCCCGAAGTACACCAACCCGGGCAACCCGGACCCGCGCCGCGCACGGCCAAACCCAAGAAACGCGGACTCATCTGGGTTTTCTTCCTGCTGGTAGTTGCAGGAGTTGCCGGATATGCCGTCTGGCGGGCTGGCCAGCCGGCCGCCAGGCGGGGAACTGCAGGCCGCGGTGGTGGTGGCTTCCGCGGCGGCTTTAACCCCCGTAATGCCGGCATCGGCCCCGTTCCGGTCGTAGTGAGTAAGGTGTCGCGCTCCAGCGTGCCGGTGACTCTCCCCGGGCTGGGTAATGTGCAACCTTTTTATAGCGTTACCGTCAAATCGCGGGTGGACGGCCAATTGATGAAAGTGGATTTCAAGGAAGGCGACCTTGTCAAAGAAGGTCAACCCATCATCGAAATCGATCCGCGACCGTATCAGGCTCAGGTGGATTTGGCTGAGGCCACGCTGGCGCACGATCAAGCCCTGCTGGATGACGCCAAACTGGATGAGACGCGCTACACGAAATTGGTGAAGACGGGCGCCATTCAGAGCCAGCAGTTGGATACCCAGCACGCGTTGGTCAAACAGTACGAAGCCACGATCAAGCAGGATCAAGCCAACATCAATACCGCCAAGCTGAACGTGGCTTATTCCCACATCACGGCGCCCATTTCGGGTGTGATGGGGCTGCGCCTAGTGGATCCCGGCAATATCGTCCACGCCGCCGACACCACCGGCATGGTCGTCATCAACCAGCTTCAGCCCATCTCCGTGTACTTTACCATTCCCGAGGATAGCCTTCCGCAAGTCATGCGGAAGCTGAGGGCGGGCGCGCATCTTCGCGCCGATGCATACACCCGCGACAATTCCACAAAACTGGCGTCCGGCGTGCTTACGACCCCCGATAACCAGATCGATAGTACAACCGGCACCGCGAAGCTAAAGGCGGTCTACGATAACGAAGGTTTGACGCTCTACCCCCAACAATTCGTCAACGTCCGCCTGCTGGTGGATACGCTGGCAAACCAATTCGTCGTCCCGAACGTGGCGGTCCAGACTGGCCAGCAGGGCACGTTTGTCTACGTTGTGGACGCCGACTCCAAGGTGCACTTGAGACCGGTTCAGGTGGGGGTGGTTACCGAGACTGTGTCGCAGATCCTCGGCGGTCTGTCCGACGGGGACCGGGTGGTCGTGGATGGCACGGACCGGCTGGTGGAGGGCGCCCTCGTTAGAGTACGCAAGCCCGGAGAACTGGAGAACCCGCCGGGCTACGATCCAAGCACGTTTGGAAATGGCGGCGGCAAGAAGGGTGGCAAGAAAGGCGGCGATAATTTCAAATCGCGCCAAGGTAATTTCAAATCGCGCCAAGGTGGAGGTCCCGGGCGGTGAGCCCTTCCCGCATCTTCATTGAGCGGCCGGTCGCCACCTCGTTGATGATGGCCGGCGTGATCCTGGTGGGCGTGGTGGCCTTCCGGCAACTGCCGGTTTCGGCGCTGCCTCAGGTGGAATACCCGACCATGCAGGTCCAGACGTTTTATCCCGGCGCTAGTCCGGAGGTAGTGACGTCGTCCATCACCGCGCCGCTAGAAAAGCAACTGGGGCAGGTGCCTGGCTTGCAGCAGATGACCTCCATCAGTTCCTTCGGCAGTTCGCTGATCACGCTGCAGTTCTCGCTCGACCTGAACATCGATGTAGCCGAGCAGGAAGTGCAGGCGTCCATCAATGCGGCCTCGACGTTTCTCCCCAGCATTCTGCCGGTTCCTCCCGTTTACAGCAAGACCAATCCCGCCGACGCGCCCATTCTCACGCTGTCCATTACCTCCTCCAATCTGCCGCTGCCGAAAGTCGAGGAGTTGGTGGAGACCCGGATCCAGCAGAGGATTTCGCAACTCAAAGGCGTGGGCCAAGTGACCATCAGCGGCGGGCAGCGTCCGGCCGTCCGCGTGCAAGCGAATCCCACCGCCCTCGCATCCTATGACCTGAGCCTGGAGGCGCTGCGCACGGCGCTTTCCAGCGCGAACGTCAACCAAGCCAAGGGTAATTTCGACGGGCCGGATCAATCCTGGACTATTAACGATAACGACCAGCTTCAGGTCGGCGCACAATATTACCCAATCATCGTTGCCTACCGCAATGGAGCGCCCGTCCGCGTTCGCGATGTGGCCACTGTCATCGATGGCGCCGAAGACACCAAGAAGGCCGCGTGGGTGAACGGTAACCCGGCTCTCATCCTCAATATTCAGCGGCAGCCGGGGACCAACATCATTACAGTCGTCAATACCGTTGAGGCGCTGCTGCCGCAAATCATTGCGTCTCTGCCGCCGGGGATCTCGGTGCAAGTGGTCGCCGACCGTACTACGACCATCCGCGCGTCGGTGGCGGATGTCGAATTCGAGTTGATGCTCACCACTGGGCTGGTCGTGATGGTGATCTTCCTATTCCTGCGCAGCGCTTCGGCCACCATCATCCCCGGAATTGCCGTGCCTCTTTCTCTAGTGGGCACTTTCGCCGTCATGTACCTGCTGGGGTACAGTCTCGACAACCTCTCTCTGATGGCGCTCACGATTTCCACCGGCTTCGTGGTCGATGACGCCATCGTGATGATCGAGAACATCTCGCGCTATCTCGAGATGGGCCATTCGGCCATGCAAGCCGCCCTGCTGGGTTCCAAGGAAATCGGCTTCACGATCGTATCGTTGACGGTGTCTCTGATTGCGGTGTTGATCCCGCTGCTGTTCATGGCCGATATTGTCGGCCGGCTGTTTCGCGAATTTGCGGTGACGCTTGCCGTGACGATTATCTTTTCGGCGTTTGTGTCTCTGACTTTGACGCCCATGATGTCGGCCCGTATCCTGAAGCACCATCCGCAATCCGAGCAGGGCCGGTTATACCGATGGTCGGAGTGGTGCTTCGAGAAGACCATCGAACAGTACGGCAAGATGGTGCGCGTGGTCTTGCGCCATCAGCCCGCGACACTGTTGGTGGCCGCCGGAACACTGGCCCTCACAATTTATCTGTACAACGTCGTCCCCAAGGGCTTTTTTCCGGTGCAGGATACGGGCGCGATCCTCGGTATTTCGCAAGCGCCCGAAACCGTATCGTTCTCCGCCATGGCCAAGCGGCAGCAGGATCTGGTGAAGATCATCCGCCAGGATCCGGCGGTGCAAAGCCTCGTTTCCTTTATTGGGGCCGATGGGGTGAACACGACCATGAACAGCGGCCGCATCCAGATTGCACTGAAGCCGCTCGATGAGCGCCGCGGCATGTCCGCGGTGGATGTGATCCGGCGGCTGGAGGCCAGCGTGCAACAGGTGCCGGGCATCGAGCTTTACATGCAGCCGGTGCAAGACTTGACCGTGGAGGACCGCATCAGCAAGACGCAATACCAATACTCGCTCGATGCACCTGACCAGGCAGCGCTGGATCTCTGGGCTCCGCGTCTGGTGGACCGGATGAAGCAGATACCCGAACTACGCAACGTCGCCAGCGATCAGCAGAACAACGGCCTTGGGCTGCTCCTCCATGTCGATCGCGATACCGCCGGAAGATTAGGCATCACCCCGCAGAACGTCGACGATGCGCTCTACGATGCCTACGGCCAGCGGCAGGTATCCACGATTTACACCCAGACCAATCAATTCCACGTGATCCTCGAGGTCACCCCGCGCCAGCAGCGGGATGCATCGTCACTGAAGGACCTGTATCTGCCGATTGGATCGGCTTCGCAGAACCTGGCCACGACGATTGCCCTGGCGGGCACCAACAGCGCTCTGACGGGGGCGGCCGCGCTCGCGCCGTCTCCCTTAGGTACATTCGTGACCGCCACCCGGCTCGCTTCCCCCATTACGATTAACCACCAGAGCCAATTCCCGGTAGCAACGCTTTCCTTTAATCTGGCGCCCGGAGCGTCACTCGGCGCCGCGGTGGCGCACATCAAGCAGGCTACAAAAGAACTGGGCATTCCAGCCAGCGTCGAGACCACTTTTCAGGGAACGGCCCACGCGTTTGAGTCGTCGCTCGCCAACGAGTCTCTGCTGATCTTGGCAGCCATCGTCACCGTCTATATCGTTCTCGGCATGTTGTATGAGAGTTTCATCCATCCCATTACGATCCTTTCCACGCTGCCTTCGGCCGGCGTGGGCGCCATTCTAGCCTTGGTTCTGTTTCATAAGGACCTGGACGTCATTGCGCTCATTGGCATCATCCTCCTCATCGGCATCGTGAAGAAGAACGCCATCATGATGATCGATTTCGCGCTGGAAGCGGAACGTAATGAAGGGAAAACTCCCGAGGAAGCCATCTACCAGGCTTGCCTGCTGCGTTTCCGTCCCATCATGATGACCACCATGGCCGCGCTGCTCGGCGCGGTTCCGCTGGCCTTCGGTACCGGCGTTGGCTCCGAATTGCGGCAGCCGCTGGGCATCTGCATCATCGGGGGGCTGCTGGTCAGCCAGGTCCTGACCCTGTTCACGACGCCCGTGATCTACTTGTTCTTCGGACGCATCGCCGCCTGGGTGAAGGCGTCCCGTGAGTCCGAAAGCGGCAGGGAAGTTTCCTCGGTGCCAGAGCTCACATAAGGCTGGAGAATCTATGAGCATTTCCACGCCATTCATTCAGAGGCCGGTTGCCACCACGCTGTTCCTGGTGGCCCTCACGCTGGCTGGAGGCATTGCCTACACGTTGTTGCCGGTATCGGCACTCCCCGAGGTGGATTTCCCCACCATCAATGTGCAGGCTCAATTGCCCGGAGCGAGTCCCGAGGTAATGGCAGCCTCCGTCGCCACTCCTCTGGAAAAGCAGTTCACGCGGATCGCCGGCATCACGGAAATGACCTCCCGAAGCGGGGTGGGAGCGACCCAGGTGACGATGCAATTCGATTTGAGCCGGGATATCAATTCCGCGGCGCGCGACGTGCAGGCGGCCATCAACGCGTCGGCGGGCTTCCTCCCCTCCAATCTTCCCAAGGCTCCCTCCTACCGCAAAATTAATCCGGCGGACCAGCCGATCCTGTTGCTGACGTTGGAGTCGGATGTCGTGCCGCGGCCGCAGTTGTACGACATCGCTTCTTCGGTGTTCGCGCAGAAGCTGTCGCAGGTCAAAGGCGTCGGGCAAGTTCAGGTGGGCGGAAGTTCGCTTCCCGCAGTGCGCGTCGAAGTGAATCCGCAGCCGCTTTCCGATTACAATGTGGGCCTCGATCAGATCGGCACGTTCCTGCAGCAGGCCAATGCGAACCAGGCGAAAGGCGCCCTGTCGAACTCCCAGGAGCAGATTCCTCTCTATGCCACCGATCAGCTTTTCCAGGCCAAAGACTACAAGGATTTGGTGGTGGTGTACCGGAACGGCGCGCCCATCCGCCTCTCGGAC
>JASIGB010000180.1:0-2804 GCA_030045355.1 Bryobacteraceae bacterium | reverse complement strand
TGGATGGGCGTGCTGGGGCTGAGTTCGCCGTCGGCGAAAGCCGCCTATAACGGCGCCGGTATCGGCGTCGCGGTGATCGATTCGGGGATCAGTCCGAAAATCGACCTGGATGGCGCCTGGGGGGGAAATAGTCGCATCGTTTACAACCAAACCTTTGTTCCCGGCGATTCACTCACCACGGATGAGTATGGCCACGGCACGCATGTCGCGGGTCTCGTCGCCGGTGATGGCGCGATGTCGAGCGGCTGGGGATCTACTTACACCATTCGCGGAATCGCACCCAATGCGAATCTGATCAATTTGAAAGTGCTGAACGCCAGTGGCGAGGGAACAGACAGCTCCGTGATTGCCGCTCTCCAGCAGGCTATATCCCTGCAGAATCAGTACAACATTCAGGTCGTCAATCTGTCCCTGGGACGCCCGATCACGGAATCCTACACCGTCGATCCGTTGTGCCAGGCGGTGCAACAGGCTTGGCAATCGGGTCTCGTGGTGGTGGTTGCGGCCGGCAATGACGGGCGCGACAATTCGCAAGGCACGCTTGGCTATGGAACTATCACGGCGCCCGGCAATAGCCCTTACGCCATCACAGTGGGCGCAATGAATACGGTCGGCACATTAACGCGCTCCGATGACAAGATGACCAGCTATAGCTCCAAAGGACCGACGCTTCTGGACCATGTTGTCAAGCCCGACTTGGTGGCGCCGGGTAACCGCATCATGTCTCTGAGAGTGGCCGGCAGCACGCTCGATCAGTTGTATCCGGAGAACGACATCTCGCCGTCGCTTTATTCGATGTTCCCGATCTCCGGATTCTTTTCGTATTACTTTGAGCTCAGCGGCACCAGCATGGCGACCCCGATGGTGAGTGGCAGCGCGGCGCTTCTGCTGCAGCAGAATCCGAACCTCACGCCCGATCAAGTGAAGGCGATCCTGATGTTGACGGCCGACAAGAACTTCCCGGCAGCGATTTGCCCCAGCGGAACGACCTGCCCCACATCCGCCACAGAGTACACCACGGCAACCGATCCGGTTACTGGCATCGTCTACACCACTTACTACGACGTCTTCACTGTCGGTGCGGGCTATCTCGACGCCGCCGCGGCCCTCAATAACGCCAATGTCCCGCCTGCCAATGCATCTGCTCTTTCACCCAACATCTCTTACAATTCCGCGACCGGCGCGTTGACACTGGTGAGCGGCAGCAGCATTCTTTGGGGAACGAATTCCCTCTTCTCGACGAGCCTGGTATGGGGTACCAACGTGCTCTCCGGCAATAGCATCCTCTGGGGAACCTCCATTCTGTGGGGCACCTCCGCGCCACAGGACCTGAGCACCATCCTGGGCAGCAGCATCCTCTGGGGCAGCGGAACAGCGGCCGCCGAATCGTCGACGCTGGCCGTTAACGGAGACCAGTAAACCTGAAAGCCTCACCATTTTGCCGCCGTGATCCCCGGCCCCCGCGCCGGGCGAGATCACGGCGGTGTTGCTTTGGGTTCACATATCCCGGGCGGAGCGCCGGTCACTTGAGGGCCAATTCAGGAGGGTTCAGGTCCGCGGCCGTCAGACTCCGGGTCTCTTCCGGTCTGGACTTGCGATCCCGCTTCATCTTGTACATGCGGCGGTCCGCGTGCGTCAGCAGTGCCTCGGCGTCTTCGCCATCTTGAGGGTACTTGGCATCCCCGACGCTCACCGACAGGGTGTCGGCGCCGCAGACCAGATAGCCTACATGAGCCGCAACGCGCTCCAGCCAGTCCACAATCCGAACTTGCGCAGTCGGCTCGAGACCCGGGAGCACCAGAACGAATTCGTCTCCACCCATACGGGCCACGCAATCCGATTCACGCAGATCGCCACGCACCTTGCGGGCGAACTCCTGCAGCACGCGATTGCCTTCCAAGTGGCCATAGCGGTCGTTGACCTGCTTGAACCCGTCCAGATCGCAGACCAAAACCGTCAGGGACTCCTGTGTCCGCGCACAGCGCGACAACAACGCGTCCAGGGCAATAAAGAGCGATCTTGCGTTCGGCAGGCCGGTCAGGAAGTCTGTAGTAGCGGTATTTTCGAGCTGGCTGTACTTGAGCGCGTTTTCGAGCGAAAGCCCGACCTTGCTGCTGATCGCGAGCAAAATGCGCAAGTTGTCGCGCGAAAATGCATCCGCGCCCAGCCGGTACACCGTTAGAACGCCCGCCACGTCGTTGACGCCCTCCAGCGGCACCGACAAGGCCGAGCGCAGCGTGCTGAACTTATTGGGATCGCCCAGGAAGCCGGGCTCAACGGACGGATTCCCATTGATGATGGGTTTCCGATTCTCCGCTACCCAGCCGGACAAACCCTCCCCGATGGGAATTTCGAGCGACGCGAACAGCGTGCGATCCGTGCCCGAGACGTAGACGGGCAGCAAACGATTTTCGCGGCACTCGTAAATCGCGATCGCGTCGTAGGGGACAATCGCCCGCAGACGCTCCGACAGCAGCGAGAGCGTCTCGTTGAGACTCAGCGAATTGCCCAGTCCCTGCGCCAGTTCAAACAATGCTTGAGCTTCTTGCCGGGCCTCTGCGATCTGAGCCAGGAAAGACGCTTCCGGCCTGGGGAGCGGACTGGACTCCTCCGCCTCCTCAAAACCGCTGGCGGGCGCCAGCCCGCGCTCGACCTTTACATCGGTCGGCAGTTTCCGGCGGATGGAAGGATGGGCCTTGGCCATTCGTTCCAAATCGTGGCAGCGCCGATCGAGAACCTCCACTACTTTCGGATCATAGGCCTTACCCGACTCGCTCGCCACTACCGCCATCGCTTGGTCGAGC
>JASIGB010000179.1:0-2573 GCA_030045355.1 Bryobacteraceae bacterium | reverse complement strand
TCACGCCCAGGCCGGCTCCGGCAAACGCGAGCAGAGCGCTTTCCACCAACCCCTGCCTAACAATCCTCCAGCCGGATGCTCCCAATGCGATTCGAACGCCACTCGCGTGATACCTTGCCGCCGCGCGCGCCGTCATCAGTCCCGCCAGATTCACACATGCGATCAACAAAATGGATGCCACCAAAATCATTAGGGCCATCAGAGCGCGCCGGAACCGGTCGCGCTGGTAGGAAATTCCGGTCGCCGCCGGAGCAACGGCGATCCCCTGGGAAAGGTACGCAGCTTTTCGTTCGCCCGCGTAACTATCCGGCAGAGTGGCATTGCGAACCGCTGGCCAGACCGCCGCAATCTGGGCTCGCGCCTGCTCCATGGTTACGCCATCCTTCAACCGGCCCACCACCTTCATCAGCCAAGCCTGCTTCGCGTCCGCGGGAAATTTGCCCGAATAGCCGAGAGGAGCCGCCACATCGAATTTCCAGTCCAGAATCAAACCAAAAAATCCCTGCTGCGCCACGCCGATGATCGTGAGCGGCACTCCCTCCACTCGAATCTGTTGGCCGACGATCGAAGGATCGCCGCCAAAACGCGATTGCCAACAGTCGTAGTTCAAAACCGCGACCGGCGCCGGCGGCCCCGAGCCAAGCTGTACGTCGCCGGGACCGATCAGCCGTCCCATCGCGGGTTGGATACCCAGCTCACTAAAATAATTGCCGCTGACGGTGTCGAGCGAAGCGCGCCATTCCGCTTGAGACGTCTCGAAATTCGTCAGGCCTCCGCCCGCCCAAGCGAACATGCCGGATAACGCATCCTGCCGCTGCTCGAGCTGCTGCATCGCCGCTACCGAAAGGTTGGCATCTCGCCCCTGGCGATCCACGGGAGTGATCCACAGCAGGCGCTCGGGACTGCGGACCGGCAGCGCGCGCAGCATCACCGCATTGACAATGCTGAAGATCGCCGTATTGGCCCCGATGCCGAGGGTGAGTGAGAGAACCGCAACCGCCGCCAGCATCGGGCTCTGCGCCAAGCTGCGAAGCGCGTAGACCATCTCGCGCGAAATCTCGCCAAGCCTGTCAGTGGATCGCTTCATCACGGCCAAACGTTAATAAGCGCACTGAACGATGCGTCTTGCCTGAGCCTAACATAGCCGGGAATTTCACGGATTCTCTTCCGGACCACTTCTGGCAGCGTCCGGTTACCACCTGCGCCCGGAGCCTTTCCCGATCACTCCCAATTACTTCCGGCCTATGCCCCGCCGCATCTCCTTACGCCGTTGTTACTGTCCAATCAAGCCCAACACCCCAGAACCCACTCGCTCGCAGTGTCTTTCCGTTCCAAAACTGCGCCATTCGTGTACGCCCGCGAGTGACGTGCCCGAATTTCAAAAAAAATGCGTCAGGCCTCCATCACCCTCCTCCACCCCCTACCGTTTCTCGCTCCGCCCCCGCTACAATGGCGAGTAGGTCTTATGCCCGTTCCCGTCTCGCAAATGTGGACTGTAGCCACCTACGTCCTCAAGCAGCGCCTCAAAGGGCGCCGGCGCTACCCGCTCGTTCTCATGCTCGAGCCCCTGTTCCGCTGCAACCTGGCCTGTGCGGGCTGCGGCAAGATCCAGTACCCCGCCCACATCCTCAAGAAAAACCTTTCACCCGAGGAATGTTTCAAGGCGGTCGATGAGTGTGGCGTCCCCGTGGTCTCCATCCCCGGTGGCGAGCCGCTGATGCACCCGGAAATCGACAAAATTGTCGAAGGCCTGGTGGCGCGCAAGAAATACATCTACCTCTGCACCAACGCGCTGCTCCTCACCGAAAAGCTGCATCTCTTCAAGCCGAGCAAGTACCTCACATTTTCGGTGCACCTGGACGGCGAGCGCGAGCATCACGATTTCTCGGTGTGCCGCGAGGGCGGCTACGAGATCGCCGTCGAAGCCGTTCGCGCGGCGGTCGCGCGCGGCTTCCGCGTTACCACCAACAGCACGTTGTTCGATGGCGTCGATCCCAAGAGCGTCCGCGCGTTCTTCGATCAAATGATGGCGCTGGGCGTCGAAGGCATGACGGTCGCGCCTGGCTACTCCTACGACAAAGCGCCGGACCAGCAGCATTTCCTCGGCCGTGCCCGCACCCGCCGAACCTTCAAGGCGATTCTTTCCAACCGCAAGAAGACCTGGCGCTTCAACCAATCGCCGCTGTACATGGAATTTCTCATGGGCAAGCGGCATTATGCCTGCACGCCTTGGGGCAACCCCACGTACAATCTGTTCGGCTGGCAAAAACCCTGCTATCTGCTCCAGGACGGCTACGCCGAGACGTTCGACGAATTGATGGAATCCACGGCCTGGGAGCAGTACGGCGCCGAATCTGGAAATCCGCGCTGTGCCAATTGCATGGTGCATTGCGGCTACGAACCGTCGGCCGTCCACGATGGGTTTTCGTCCCTGCGCGGTTTCATGGCCATGGCGCGCGGGTATCTGTTCAGCGCTTATCGCGACGAAGACGCCGCGCGCCTGCTCGAAGAGCCGGTGCGGCCGGTGCACTCGCACAATCCGTTCGTCAACATCCAGCTCCCTTCGTCCGGCG
>JASIGB010000178.1:0-4999 GCA_030045355.1 Bryobacteraceae bacterium | reverse complement strand
CCCCGACGCCTTATGCGCTGGCCTGGGATGGAACCAATCTCTACGTCACCGATCCGTACGATTACCGCATTACCGTCTTCAGCCTGGGAACCGCCGACATTGCCACTACTGGAATTACCAACACCTTCAGCCCCGCTACCTACGCCGTCGGAACGGTGAGCCTTACCCTGACCGGATCGGCCATCACCGCCGGCGACACGGTAACGATCACGATCACCTCGCCCGGCGCCACCGGGACGACCTGTCCATCGGCCGGCCTGGAGTGTTACACCTACACGATCAAGAGCAACGATACTCTGGCCAGCATTGTGGTGGCTTTAGCGAACCTGATTAATGCGGCGCCCGATCCCAACGTGATTGCGAGCGCGAACGTCGTGTCCGGAACTCTCTTTGTCGTGAACTTAGTTGCTCGCCAGTCTGGCTTGGCCGGCAACAGTGTCGGATATTCGGCGACCACCGCGTCCGCCACCAGCGGCGGAACGGCGTCCGAGACGGCTACCGCTGCCGGATCCGCGTTATCGGGCGGCGGGGCCGCCGCCGAACTGGCGCCAGGGACCTTGACCACCATCTTCGGACAGTATCTGGCGGATACCAGCGCCACAGCCACGCCCGACGCGAACGGCTATTACCCAACGAATTTCGAGGGTGTGCAGGTGTACTTCGACGGCATCCAGTCGCCCATTCTGTCCGTTTCGCCGACTCAGATTAATACGCAGCTACCGTTCGACGTGGAAGGTGCCAACGGGGTCAGCGCCTACGTACGCACCGTGCACAGCGACGGTACCGTTATAGTGACCAACGCCATCGCGGTTCCCGTGATCTCCGGATATGGGAACCCAGGCATTCTCGCGATGCCCGGGACGGAGCCGCGCACCGCGTACGCCTACCATACCAGCGGCAATGCCCTTGCGCTGGTGGATATCGACGGCTCGGTGAGCGGCGGCAACGTCGCCACGCTGACCATCGGCCACAACAACTACAATTACACCGTGCAGGCCACCGATACGCTGCAATCGGTACGCGACGGCCTGATCACCCTGATCAATGCCAATCCCGACGAACAGGTCACGGCATCGGTGGCGGGCGAATTCGACCGTATCATCCTTACCGCGAAGGTCGGAGGGCCGGCGGGAAATGGAATTGTGATCAGCGCCAGCGTAAGCAGCAACGCTACCCTCACGCTAACCGTTCTGGGCGATGGCGACACTTGCTGCGCCAACATCGCCGGCTCGCTTATCACACCGGAGAACCCTCTGGTTCCGGGCGAAGTGATCACGATTTACGCCACCGGCATCGGGCCGACCACGTTGGCGGACGGCTTAACGCCGGCGAGCATTACCGGGCAAGTATATCCCGGGCCGGCGCTGAACGTTCCCGTCACCAACGTCGACAACGCGCAAATCGGAGGAACCACCGCCAACGTCATCAGCGCGGGCTTGGCGGTCGGCAATTTGCCCGGGGTTTATGAGGTGGTGTTGCAAACCGAGAATACGTTGGCCACGAATCCGGTCACCCAGATGTATATTGCGCAAAACGTATTCACCAGCAACATCGTGACGGTTCCCGTGGCGGCCCAAATTCCGCCGAGCTCGACGAGCAGCAGCGCCCGGCCGGCGCGCGACGTTAGGCCCGCGGCAAACCACTGACGAGCCGTTGCGCCTTTCCCACCAGCGGCAGGGGCTTGGCCCAGCCCGGAGTGCGGTGATAATCTCGTTCACGATATGGTGAAACAAAACGGGATTCTCACGCGCCGCAAGATTCTCCGGGGCGCGGCCATCGGCGCCGGCTCCAGCCTGCTTGCGAGCCGGGCTTCGGCCGGGCGGCCGGACGAGAGCGGAAGGGTCTGGAGCCACGAATATTGGGCGAAAAAGAAGATGCCGGGCGGCGAAGTTTCGCTCTACATGTTTCGCAAGCGAGCGGCCGCGCCGAAACCGGGAGACCATGCCCTCCCGGTCCTGTTTCTGGTGCACGGCTCATCGATTTCCTCACGCCCGAGTTTCGATCTCACGGTGCCCGGGCACGGCGAGTACTCCGTGATGAACACGTTCGCGCGCTACGGCTTCGACGTCTGGACCATGGATCACGAGAACTATGGCCGTTCCAGCCGCACGGATGGCAACTCCGATATCGCCAGCGGCGTCGAGGACCTCAAAGCCGGGCTGGAAATGGTGGAGCGCGAAACGGGACGCTCCAAGGTTCACGTCTTCGGCGAATCTTCCGGCGGGCTAAGAGCCGGAGCCTATGCCATGGCGCATCCGGAGCGCATCCACCGGCTGGCCCTCGCCGCCTTCACCTACAAGGGCGAGGGATCGCCGACCTTGAAAGAGCGCGCCAAGCAGCTCGATTACTACCGCACCCACAACCGCCGATTGCGCGACCGCGCCATGATCCGCAGCATCTTCACTCGCGACAAACCCGGCACTTCCGATCCGGCCTTGGCCGAATACATGGCAGATCAGGAACTGAAGTTCGGCGATCAGGTTCCCACCGGCACGTATTTGGACATGACCGCCCACCTGCCCCTGGTGGATCCGGCGAAAGTGTCATCGCCGGTGCTGCTCATTCGTGGCGAGTACGACGGCATCGCCACGGTGGATGATCTGCTCGATTTTTATCGCCAGCTTCCCTCCGGTGACCGGCAGTTCGTCATTCTGCCCGGCATGGCGCATTCGGTGGTTTCCGGTTTGAACCGCGAGCTTTTCTGGCATACGCTGCGCGCCTTCCTCACCCTGCCTGCTCCGGCCGCCCCAGCGGCGTAAATCGCCTCCGCGGAATCGGGAGATCGCGCTACATCGTGCTTATTTTGATGTAACGTTTAATATCCGGCAGATTGGCGATCACGCCCGCGAGTATCGCCGCTCCAATATCCCACCATCGTTAAGCGCCGATGCCGCGGTGATGACGAAGGTCGATCTCGCCGATGCCGTGGAGTTCGATTGGCACGCAGCCGCCCGAAATCTCCACGCCGTGCGCCCGGGCATCGAAATTCTGCGTGTCTCGGCAAAGACCGGGTGCGGCATGGACGGCTGGTTGGCCCTTTTGCGCCGCCGGCACGAAGCTGCCATCGCGGCACATCGCCCGCCGCCGCGCATTAGCGTTCGCTCAGAGCTTACTGAAGCGTTACGCTCCATGTTCCGGAGGCATTGTCTGACGGACAGGAAAACGTTCCGCTGCCTGTGACGCTGGTACCCGAGAGGACAAGCGAGCCCGTAAAGTTGCAAGAAACGCCCGAAGTGACGTCGACGCCGAATGAGATTTGACCGGTCGCCGATATGGTGCCGGTACCGCTGCCGGGCTTAGTCACGGTGAGCGCGCCATCATTGGCCGTGGCCACGATCGAGCCCGATAGCGTCTTGCCGTTTAGAGTGCCGCTATATGTTCCCGTGTAGTCGCCGTTGTAGCTATCCACGCCGGAAAGCGGATTGACCGTGATGTTGGTCTCGACGGACTGCGTTTCGTAGGTGGCAGTGATGGTGACAGTCTGGCTCGAAGTCACGCTGCCCATCGTAGCCGTGAACGTCGCGGATGTTGCGCCCGCCGCAATGGTCACCGACGATGGCACTGTCACTTCGGTCGAATTCGCGGATAGATCTACGATTACGCCTCCCGATGGAGCGGGACTCGAAAGAGTCACGGTTCCCTGAACCGATGCGCCGGAAGAAGCCTGCGCCGATGCGAGCGATACGCTCTGAAGTTGCGGTGCGGCGCCGGCGCTGCTCTGATAGTTCGCGAGTGCGGTTAGCGACGCGAATCCGCCGTAGATAAAGCCGAAGTCCAGCCCGGGCGCCGTGAAGGTCGCCGGATCCTCCAGAGATTCCACTCCCAGGCTGGCGCTGGTAGTCGTGTTCGGCAAAGACAGCAGAACCTCGGGAGGGACGGTAAACGTACCGCCAGCCGCGGGAACAAGGCATACGAACTTCACGTCAATGCCCGCTGACCCGGTGGAATCGCCGCTGATTACTACGAGTCCGCTGGAACTCCCTCCGGTCCAATTTAGGGTGAGCCCTTGCGGCTCAATGATGCTCGACGCGGCGCTCATGTTGGTCCAGGAAATGGCTGGTGGGATGGTCACCGAAGCGCTGAAACTGCCGATTTGCGCGCCCGAACCGCCAGCCCCATTGACCGTAAACGTGCCGCCCGCCGAAGGAATGAACGAACTTGTCAATGCTACGCTGTACGCCGGGCTGCGGCCGGCCGAGTACGTGAAAGACGCCTGCTCTCCGCCGGGGCCGCTGAGCGTCAGGTTCGGACCGGCGCTGATCACCGTTGGCGCGCCCGCCGAATTACCCTGATCCACAATGCAATTGCCGAGCGAAAGCCAGTGGTCGGAAAACAGCTCCGAGTAAATTTCGACAGCATTGAGCGTCTTGAATTGAGCAGTCGCCTCGGAGGCGGTGGTTGTTCCGGAGGATGTCTGCCTGGTTTCGGTGTCGATTGCGATCGTTGCCGTATTGGCCGAGGATTTTCCGACCAGCGCCTGATACTTACTCAAGAAATAGATTTGATCGGTGCAACTCGAAGACCCCGCAGGCGCCACCGGAATCGTGCCGTAATTGCTCGTGATGCTGCCACTCAAGGTCGCCACCGAGACGTAGCAACCCATGGGAACGCCGCTAGGGACGTAGACGAATACCTCGTCGACGCCGGGGTACGCCGAGCGGCCTTTGTAATACACGCTCGCCGAGACGCCGCCGATGTATACCTGCATCGGAATGTTCGTCAGATTGTCGGTCTTCTGGGGTTCCGTACTGTCGTCATTTTTCGGATCGGGCCCGACGCCCGTTCCCCAAAACACAATCAGCTCGCCGGGAGTGGCGGGATGAGTAGCGGTGAGGGCATTGTAGTTTGAATCAAATGCTGCCGCGGGGCCGTATCCGGCGCCGTTGTCGGTCAGGATCCCGAAGTCGCTCTGGACCACCTGAATCGATACGGGCTGGCTGCTTCCCGCGGGCGTTGACACGGTGAGGGTGCCGGTCCCCAGCGGCGTGGCTTCCGGGAG
>JASIGB010000177.1:0-5428 GCA_030045355.1 Bryobacteraceae bacterium | reverse complement strand
GCCATCGGGCACGTATCCCACCGCCGCGTTGTCGTTGAAGTACAGCGCGCGCGGATGTTCGGGCGTGATCTTGGGAGCCTGGAAGCTGGTCTTGGAAAACACCAGCATTTGCGAGTCGATGTTGATCCCGAGGTTCTTTAGCAAACTCGGCAAGTAGCCGAACTTCGGATCGAAGTCCAATTTCGTGGCGCCGGAGTTGATCTTTTGTTGCAATCGCTCGATCGCATCGTTGGTCGCACCCGTGGGATACTGGATCGCCGCGTGATCGTAAGCGATGTATGGATAATCGATGGCGTCGTCGTGTGCCGCCAAGACGAATGCGCCCACGCCCAGCGCGATCGCCGTCCCCGCAAGTACACTCGTCCAGAAATTCATCGCCTCTTTCACTGTATGCAATTACGCCAGCCCCCGCTGTGACTTTGGTTACGGCGTGATACAGCTAATAAACAGTGGATAAAACGGCTGCTTTGGCAAGAACGGCCTTATTCGGCAAGCTTCCGCCCCCAGCGTTGGCGGAGCTCGCTCGCGTGGCCCAGGAGCGCGAGCTGGCGCAAGGCGAAGTGTTGTTCCTGGCCGGCGAGAAGGCCGCTGGACTCTTTGTGATCGCATCGGGAAGCATTCGAGCTTTCCGCGTGAACGCGCAAGGGCGCGAGCAGACCTTGCATGTCGAGAATGCGGGCGCGACACTCGCTGAGGTTCCGGTGTTCGACGACGGCACTTACCCCGCTACCGCACTCGCCCAGGAGCCCGCCACCGTCCTGTTTCTCCCCAAGACTGACGTGCGCCAGTTCATGTTGCGGCACCCCGAGGTCGGGCTCACGGCCTTGAAGTTGATGGCGCAGCGGCTGCGCGGCCATGCCGAATTGGTAGACGCGCTTTCTCTCCAGCAGGTAGGTCAGCGCATCGCGCGTTTCCTGCTGGACCAATCCACAGCAACCCACGCCGGCAGCTCGCAAGTGGACCTCTCCATCACCAACGAAGAGCTGGCGCGCCGCGTCGGCTCCGTGCGCGAGGTGGTATCGCGAACGCTCACCCGGCTGGAGCGCGACGGGCTGATCGCACAGGCCGAGGGCGCCAAACCGGGTAAGCGCCGCCGCATCCTCATCCCCGATATTGCCGCGCTCGCCCGCTACGCCGGTCAGGAGGAGTAATTGGCATGAGGATCGGCTCGCCGCATTTGCGGCTCACCTCCGGGGCTGGCGATTGGCTAACACGGCACGCACGACTTAGAAGAACGCCGCTCCGGCGATGCTCAAGGAGATTAATTCGCGGCTCCATTCGGTCGGCTCTCGTCAAAATTGAGCGTGCCTGGTAAGCTAATTGCCGATCCCCCCGCCGTGCTATCGTCATCTTCTTGGCCCCCGTTCTTCAAGGCATCCGCGTGCTCGACTTGAGCACCATCGTCGCCGGCCCCACCGCCAGCATGATCCTCTCCGATCTCGGCGCCGAAATCATCAAGGTGGAACGCCCCGCGGGCGAGGACGGCCGCGCCATGGGTCCGCATCGCGGCGAATGGGGCGCTTATTTCGTCGCGCTCAATCGCGGCAAACGATCCATCGCTCTCGATCTCGCCAAGAGGGAAGGCCGCGAGGTCGTCCTGCGCCTGGCCTCAGGCTGCGACGTGTTCCTCGAAAATTTTCGCGGCGGTAAGGCAGCGGCGCTCGGCCTCGATGAGCCTGCCATTCGCGCGCGCAAACCGGACATCATCTATGCATCACTTTCCGCCTACGGCCCCGGCGGTCCGGATTACACCAAGCCCGGTTACGATGCGGTCCTCCAAGCGCGCACCGGTATCATGGGCGTCACCGGCACGGGCAAAGGCCAGCCCATGCGCACCGGCGTTTCCATCCTCGACATGACCACCGGCGCCTGGATCGCCCTCGGCATTCTGGCCGCCCTGCTCGAACGCCAGCGTTCCGGCTGCGGCCAGCGCGTCGACGCGTCCCTGTTCCAGACCGGCATCGCATTCATGGCCTATCATCTTGTCTACCGGCAATTCACCGGCCGCGATCTCGAGCCGCAAGGCGCGCGCCACAAAGCTTTCGCCCCGTATGGCTCCCTGCCCACTGCCGACGGCCAGATCATGATCGGCATATCGAGCGACGCGCAGTTCTGCCGGCTGTGCAGCGCACTGGGCCACGACGAATGGGCCGCCGACCCGCGCTTTCGCACCAACACCGATCGCGTGGCTAATGTCGATGAGCTCGAAAATCTGCTCGGCGCCGTGCTCCGAACGCAACCCGCGTCGCATTGGGTGGCGCTGCTCGACACGAACGAAATCGCCAACGACGCGATCCAGACCGCGGACCAGGTTCTGCACGATCCGCAGGCTGCCGCGCTCGATTTTTTCCAGAAAATCGATTTGACCGGCGACTCCTCCATCCTCCTGCCCGCGCTCCCAATCTCGCTGTCGCTCGCGCCGCCCGCTCCGCAAGGCCCTCCGCCGCGTACCGGCGAGCACGGCCGCGCGATCCTGCACGAAGCAGGCTTCGCCGACCCGGAGATCGACGCGCTGATTCAATCCGGCGCCGTAGGGAAACCGGCATGAAAACCCTCACCGAAGAACAGGAATTGATCCTCCGCACCGTTCGGAACTTCGTCGAAAAAGAAGTGATCCCCGTCGCCTCCGCCATGGAGCATCGCGACGAATATCCGCATGCGCTCGTCGCCCAGATGAAAGAGATGGGACTGTTCGGCCTCAACATCCCCGAAGAATATGGCGGGTCGGGCCTCGACAGCACGACATTCGCGATGATCTTCGAGGAAATCTCGCGCGGCTGGCTGGGATTGGCAGGCGTCATCGGCAGCAATTCGGTGATGTGTGACGTCGTCGGACATTTTGGAACAGAAGAACAGAAGAAGCGGTTCCTGCCCGGCATGGCCACCGGGGAGAAACGCGGCGGCATCTGCCTTACCGAAGCCAATGCCGGCACCGACCTGCAAAACATTTCGACCACCGCCACGCGCTCAGGCGATGTTTATCGCGTCAATGGATCCAAAATGTGGATCACCAACGCGCGCCACGGGAACACGTTCCTGTTGCTCGCGAAGACCGATCCCGCCGCGCAGCCGGCGCATCGCGGCATGAGCGCGTTCGTCATCGAGAAGGGTGAGGGGGGAAAAACCGCGCCCGGTATGACGGTCAGCCGCGACATCGAAAAGCTCGGATACAAGGGCGTGGAAACCTGCGAGCTGCATTTTTCCGATTTTCCCGTGCCCGTGGAAAATCTCATCGGTGGCGTGGAAGGCCACGGATTCAAGCAAGTGATGACGGGCCTGGAGGCCGAGCGGCTGAACGTGGCTGCACGCGGCCTCGGTGTGGCGCGCGCTGCGTTTGAGGAAGCCATCCGTTACGCACAGCGCCGCACCACCTTCGGCAAGCCCATCGCGGAATACCAGACCATCCAGAACAAATTGGCCGACATGGCCACGCACATCGAGGCCTCGCGTCTGCTGATCTATTCGGCCTGCGAAAAACGCGATCGCGGTGAGCGCTGCGACCTGGAAGCCGGCATGGCCAAGCTCTTCGCCACCGAAACCGCCGCCGAAGTCTCGTTCGAAGCCATGCGCATCATGGGCGCCAACGGCTATTCCAAAGATTTTCCCGTCGAGCGCTATTATCGCGACGCGCCGCTGGTGGTAATCGGCGGCGGGACCAACGAGCTCCAGCGCCTGATTATCGCGCGCAATCTGCTCAGGAAGTACAAAGAGGATAATTGATCGTGGAATTCGGCCGCTATTACGAGGATTTCGAAATCGGCATAATTTACAGGCACTGGCCCGGGCGCACCATCGCCGAATACGACAATACGCTTTTTGCGCTACTTTCGATGAACCAGAACCCGCTGTTCATCGATGACAACTACGCGCGTTCACAGCCCCTCGGCCACCGGCCCGTGCTCGACACCCTGATCTTCAGCCTCACGGTCGGCATGAGCGTTTCCGACACCAGCGGCAAAACCATCGCCAATTTGGGCTATGAAAGCGTGGTATTCGAGCGGCCCATGTTCCCCGGCGATTCGCTGTATGCTGATTCAGAAGTGCTCGAAAAACGCGAGTCGCAATCCAAACCCGACCGCGGCATCGTCGCGGTGGAAACGCGCGCGTTCAATCAAAACCACGAGCGCGTGCTGGTGCTGCGCCGCCGCTTTCTCGCGCCCAAGCGCCCCGCGACCGGATAGCTAAGCCATGACCACGCCTTACACGCGCCAGCTCCTCGAATTCCTGCATCCGCTGCAGGCCCGCGATTTACCGTCCGAAGTGCTCGACCGCGCGCGCTATTTCCTGCTCGATTATCTGGGCTGCGCGATTCGCGGCTCGCGCGAGCCGTCGTCCGCGGCGGTGCAACGCATGATCGAACGAGTCTCCCCCATGGGAGCGGCTAACGGCTGCTCGACGGTGATCGGCACCCGCATCCGCACCATCCCCGGCCTCGCCGCACTGGCCAACGGCGCCGCGTCGCATTCCATCGAAATGGACGACACGCACAGCGGCGGCTCCATCCACCTGGGCACCACGATGTACTCGGCCGCACTCGCGCTCGCCGAAACCACGCCGGATGCTTCGTCCGAAACATTTTTCACCGCCGTTGTCGCCGGCTTTGAAGCCGCCGCGCGCATCGCAATGGCCGTCCAGCCCAAAGAACATTACGCGCTCGGCTTCCACATGACGCCCACCTGCGGGGTCTTCGGCGCGGCCATCACCTGCGCGAAACTGCTGGGCCTTACATTCGATCAAACGCTCGCCGCAGTCGGGATTGCAGGAAGCATGGCCGCCGGTTCCATGGAGTTCCTCGCCGACGGCGCGTGGACCAAGAGAATTCATCCCGGCCTCGCTGCCCAGAACGGCATTCACGCGGCTCTGCTCGCCGCCGAAGGGTTCAAGGCCCCGCTCGGCATCCTCAAAGGACGCGACGGCTTTCTCCACGGCTACTCGCGTCACCCGATTCCCGAGCGCCTCACCGACGGCCTCGGACACTCTTTCGAAATCCTTCGCACCGCTATCAAGCCGCACGCCTGCTGCCGCTACATGCAAGGTCCCATCGATGCGATCCTCGCGCTCATGCGCGAAAACAACATCGAATCCAGCCACATCGCGCGCATCGAAATCGCCGTACTCGAAGCCGGCTGGGGGTTGGTCGCCGAGCCGCGCGCCAAAAAATACAATCCGGAATCCGTGGTCGACGAGCAGTTCTCTATGCCCTTTGGCGCGGCGGTTGCGGCGCTCGAAGGCGCGGCCGGACTGGATCAATTCACGGCCGAAAAAGCGCATTCGCCGAAAATCCGCGAACTGATGCACAAGGTCGTGCTGGTGAAGGATGCGGCCATCGAAGATACCTTCCCGCGCGAATGGCCAGCCCGCGTCACGATCGAGCTCGGCCACGGCCCCGGCTACGAGAAGTTCGTCCGCTATCCCAAGGGCGATCCCG
>JASIGB010000176.1:0-8891 GCA_030045355.1 Bryobacteraceae bacterium | reverse complement strand
AATGAACGGCAACACGTATCGCGTTGGCCTAAACGACCCCCTCCGAGTTCTCTATAGTATCAGAAGTATCAGATTCCCTTTTCTCTTCCACGGGATTGCCCGCGCCCCGATCGGCTAATTCAGCCTCGCCGGACCCCACCGCCGCCGATAATTCCTCTTCCCGCGCCCCGGCTCCCTCGCCTTCCGCGGGCGCCATCTCCGAGTAACCGGCTTCGGATGCGGGCGGCGCTTCTTCCAGCGCCACTCCCGGTGTCTCGGCCGGCGGCTCAAACTGCGCGTAATACGAATTCACGGCCACCAGGATCTTCTCGACGGTCTC
This sequence comes from Bryobacteraceae bacterium, assembly GCA_030045355.1. GTDB lineage: Bacteria > Acidobacteriota > Terriglobia > Bryobacterales > Bryobacteraceae > Palsa-89. The sequence goes on along the minus strand of JASIGB010000176.1, from coordinate 8,572 downwards.
CGATCCGACGCTGGGGATGGCTTCCAGCTCCTCCGGCGTCATGGAGCCGAGCTGTTCCACCGTGTTGACGCCGCCCTCGAGTAGCTTCTCCACGATTTCCTCGGCCAGACCATGATCGATCAGCACCGACACCGGAGCGCCGGCCGGAACCAGCGCGGCCATCGCGGTCTCCACTTCCTGGCGCTTCTCTTCTTCGCTCTTGATGTCGACCTTCCAGCCCAGCAGCTTCGCTGCCAGCCGGACGTTTTGGCCTTTTTTGCCGATGGCGAGCGAAAGCTGCGTGTCATCGACGATCACTTCCATGTGCTTATCCGAGGCATCCACGATCGAGACGCGGCTGATCTTCGCCGGGCTGAGGGCGTGCGTAGCGAAAACCACGGGATCTTCGGAAAACTCGATGATATCGATCTTCTCGCCGCGCAGTTCGCGAATGATGGATTGAACTCGCATGCCCTTCATCCCCACGCAGGCGCCGACGCTGTCCACATCCCGATCCCGGCTCATCACCGCGATCTTGGTGCGCTCGCCGGCTTCGCGCGCACAGCCTTTGATCACTACGGTGTTGTCGTAAATCTCCGGCACTTCCTGCTCGAACAGCCGCATCACCAGCTCCGGCGCGGCACGCGAGACGATGACGCCCGCGTTCTTGCCGGCCTTCTCCACGCTGCGGATGACACAGCGCGCGCGGTCCCCCACGCTGAAATTCTCCAGTTTGCTTTGCTCTTTCTTGGGCAGCCGCGCCTCGGTCTTGCCCAGATCCACGACTAAATCCTGGCCCTCCACCCGTTTGATCGTGCAGTTGACCAGTTCACCCACGCGGCCCGAATATTCCGAATAAATGGTCTCCCGCTCAGCCTCCCGCACCTTCTGAAGAATCACTTGCTTGGCGGTCTGGGCGGAAATGCGGCCCAGCGCGTCGGTCGGCTTGGGAAAACGAACTTCGGACTCCAGTTGCGCGTTCGGATCGATCCGCTGGGCGTCACCGAGCGAAATTTCCTTCACCGGATCCTGGACCGACTCCACCACTTTCTTGACTCCGAAGATTTCGAGCGCACCCGTCGAATCGTTGAAAGCCGCCACTAAATCCTCGGTGGTGCGGAAATGCTTGCGCGCCGCCACCAGCATGGCGTCCTTGACCGCATCGATCACCACCTGCGGGTCGATACCTTTTTCCTTGCTCAAAATCTCAATGGACTGATAGATACTAGCCACTGTTTCCTCTTCTCAAATGTCTGGGGGTGAATTACCAGTCAAACTTCAGGTTGGCTTTTTGGACCTGGGCCAGCGGGAAATGGATGAGTCTCCCCTGACTTGCCGTGGCCTCGCTCGGCTGCGCTGCGGCAATCTCTAAGGCCACGATGCCCTGCGAAATACCGGCCAGCTTGCCTTCCCAGCGCCGTTGATTCTCCACCGGCTCCCGCAGCATGATCTTTGCCTTTTGACCCACGAATCTCTCGAAGTCCTTTGGTTTTGACAACTTACGCTCCAAACCCGGCGAACTGACCTCAAGCGTGTAGCTGTCCCCAGGTATGACGTCTTCGATATCCAAAATAGTTCCTACCTGCTCGGAAATAAATTCGCAATCGCCGTGCGAGACCCCTTGCGGCCTCTCTTCAGAGACGCCCGGCCCCTTCGGCCGGTCAATGGAAATGCGCAGCAGCCGGCCACGGCCAGCTCCCAACAGCTCCACGTCCACGATCTCGATCCCCTCGGAAGCGGCCACGCGCTCGGCGATCTCCCAGATCCTGGCGACAATCTCCTCTTTGGCCATCAAAGACATTTGTTCCAACAAAACCTAAGACTGCAATAAAAAAGTGGGCTTTCGCCCACTCATCCCTTTCGACAATTTCATTATACACGTCTAAGATGTCAGGACGGTATAGGAGGTTGCTAAAACAATGTTTGCAAAACGCATAGGAGTGAAGAAAAGCCGGGCCCTCGCCACTGGCGCCGGCGCCGCGGGCGCTGTTTCGATTGGAGCGTTCGCCATCGGCGCGCTCTCGATTGGCGCGCTGGCCATCGGCGCGCTGGCCATCAAGAAGCTCGGCATCGCACGCGCGGAGCTCAAGTCACTTCATATTGACGATCTGACCGTAACGCGATTGCGCGTCTCGGAGCTGATCGTGGAAAACGGAGACCCTACGGCAGCAATTCGGCCGTGAGCGTCGCGCCACCCATCTCGACCATCAACGTCGCCATCTTCACCGGTGTTCGTGTGTCTTTCGCGATCCAGATCGTCGATTGATCCGGTCCGCCGTCGGCCGAGGAGATCTCTACTCTGAATGCCTCGAACGTTCCCGCCGCCACCGTGACCGTTTCCATTCCGGCCACGCGAAGCTGCATCGGCTTGGCCTTTTGTCTTTGCAGGTCGAAGTTCCGGAACGCGGTGCCGTAGCCCACGGCCAGAGGCAGCGAGCCGACGACGAAATTGGCCTCCGCCGCATCAGCGAAAAGTGGCCCATCCAGGTCCACGGAAATCGTTTTGCTTTGGCCGTTCATGTTCATCGTGCCCACGGCTTTGTCGCCTGAAAAATCGAGATCGATCTCCACCGGCCCCTGGTGCACGCTTCGCTTCTGCAGCGTCAGATCGCCTTTGGCCAGCGTGACCGATTCGCGCATGGGCCCCATGGGTGACTCCACCTCGCTGCGAATGTTCCATGCGCCATCAGCGTCCGCGACCGTGGTCAGAATCTTCAACGGTATCTGCTGATCGCCCAGCGAAAGCTTCGCGTCGAATTTGTACACGCCCGGCTTCAATTGCGCCGCCACTTGCGGCACGCCGACCGCCGATGAGTCCAAAACCTTCGAAAGCACCACGGTCTTCGGATCCACGGTGATTTCCGCAAGCCGAGCCACCACCTCCGGCTTGCCGCCTTCCTGGTAGCGTCCCCCGAGTTGCGCCGCCAGGAATTTCTCGACGGCCATATACATTGCCATGTTGTTCACTGGCCGCGCGAATCCGTGACCTTCGTCGGGCGCGAGCAAATATTCCACCGGGAATCCGCGGTCGCGCAGCGCGATCACGATCTGCTCGGCTTCCCGCCGATTGACACGCGGATCGTTGGCGCCCTGGACCACCAGGAGCGGCGTTTTGATCTTCTCCGCCGAGTACAGCGGCGAGCGTTCCTCCAGCCATTTCTTGCCCGCATCGGTTTCCGGATCGGCCATGCGCGCGTACATGATCTTGCGCGCCGCTTCCCAGTACGGCGGAATGGAGGCCAACAGAGTGGCCAGGTTCGACGGCCCGACGACATCCACCGCCGCCCGGTACAGATCCTCAGTAAAAGCGACGCCCGCCAGCGCCGCATATCCGCCGTAGGACCCGCCGAAAATGCCGATCCGTCCTGGATCGGCGATACCTTCCTCGATCAAATACTTCACGCCCCAGGTGATGTCGTCCTGCATCTTCGCGCCCCACTCGGCGTTGCCTGCGTTCAGAAATTTCTTGCCAAAGCCAGTGGACCCGCGAAAATTGGGCATGAAAACCGCGTAACCGCGATTGGCGAAAAACTGCGCGAGCGGATGGTAGCCCCAGTCGTCGCGCGCCCACGGACCGCCGTGCACCATCACCAGCACCGGAAGCTGTTTGCCTTCCACGCCCTTCGGCAGCGTCAGATACGCAGGGATCTCCAGCCCATCGGACGAACGGTACCGCACCGGCTGCATCGGCGCCAGCCATTCACGCTCCAGTTTTTCGCGAATGCGGTATTGAAACGTGAGGTCCCGCGTCTTACGGTCGAACAGATGCGTTTCGCCCGGCTCGGTATCGCCGTGGACCGCGATCAGCCATTGGCTCTCGTCGCGCGTGCCGGAAGAGATCCCAATCTCGTTGCCCGGAAATTTCTGTTCCAGCCAGCGATAATCGGACTCGAACGCGGCGTCCTTGAAATACCGCCGGTCGCGATCGTCGGTATAGCTGGTCTCCACCAGTTCGTCGGTAGCCTCGGAGAACCACGCCGATTCCAGATCCACGCGGCCCAGCGGATCGGATTCCACGATTTCCACCTCGCCCGTCGCCGCATCGAGCAGCGCCAGCGTCATCAGGTCCAAATCGCCTTGGTTGGTCTGCAGGTACGCGCGCGTGCCGTCTTTGTGGAACCGGATCACGTCGCAGCTCTCGAAAACATTGCAGCCGTAAATGGGCGTGAAGCTGCTCGAATCCACGCGCAGGATCTCCTGGTCGCCCGAATCCTGCACCCGGTGCGCCAGCCGCAGAACGCCGCCGAGGTCGAAGATCCACGTCGCGATCCGCTCCGTGTTTACGCGAACCAGCGTCCGCTCGCCCGTGGAAATTTGCAGCTTGTACAGGTCATGCCAGGCTTTGTCGCGATCGTTGAGCCCGATGTACAGAACGTCGGGATCGGATTTCGGCGCGCTGTACAGCATCACGCGCACGCCTTGCAGATTGGTGAGGTCGCGCGAGGCCGGCGCATCGGCGCCCGGCGCGGCTTCCGCATTTGGATCCACCGCGTAAACATTGAAATTCTCGTCGCCCGCGTTGTCCTTCACATAAGCAATAAACTTGCCGTCGCGAGTCCACAAAAATCCCGCCACTGGCCGCGCGGTTTCGGTAGTCATCAAGCGCGCGGAACTGAACGGCTCGCCGGTTTTCTTTACCCAAATGTTGCGGGTGTCGTTCCAGGGTTTCACAAACGCGATGAACCGGCCGTCGGGCGAGAGTTGAGCGCCGGAAATTTCCGGATCGCCGAACAGCAGTTCGCGATCGATTAGAGGAGGCAGCATCCGATCCCACGTTACCGGATTTCAGTGTATCGAGCGAGCGCCACGTTCGATTCCTCCAGCGCTTCGCGCACCTCGCGGCTGGTGAGCGCTTCCAATTCGCGCTGCCGGCTCTCCTTCAAGCGCGTTCGCGTGGACTGGAGTTCGGCGGTGCAAAAGCCGGGATGGCACATGAATTCGGTGACGCCGTCCGGAAGCCGGCGAATCAATTGCGCCAGCTCGGCCGCCGCGTAGTGTCCGGTCAGTTGAAACCCGGCAAAGTGATCCGTGGTCCGGCATCCGTGGCTGGTGAGAAAGCTTTGGAATCGCGCGCGCGCGAACCCCAGTCCCCTGCTGACCGCCTGGCGTTTCCACGGCACGCGGCCGGCTTGCATGGGCAAATCGAACGGACGCCGTACCCAGGGAATCTGAAACTCCACAGCGATGCGCGCCACAGCCTTCAATACCGGCGGCAGTAAGTGCGTGTGTTTATGCGAATCGAGATGACTGGGCCGGATACCCGCGCCTTGCACCTGGCGCACCTGCGCGGCCAACTCGTCGTACACACGGATGCGCCCCAGCGCGATCTCGCGCATCAATTGCGCCACGGTATGGGGGAAGCCGTCGCTCCCCACCAGCACCAAGTGCACGCCGACGTCGAGTGACGGGTTCTCGCGCGCCAGCCGCGCGGCGTGATCGAACGCCGCCCCGGTTGCCATGATGGTAGTGGCCGTCAGGATTCCGGCGCGATGGGCGTGCACGATCCCTTCGTTCACATCGTGCGTATAGCCGAAGTCGTCGGCATTGGTGATCAGGTACTTCACGTGGGGTTTCGGAGCCACGCGGGCTGAGCCGTGCGCGTAAGCAAGCGGTCCTCAAAATATCGATAGCTTGATGCGCAAAAACTTCTTGGGATTGGCGCGAAAATCCTGCATCAATAAATGCATCTGGCGCGTGGCGCCGTTGAGATTGTCGTACAACTGCTGATTGACCAGCAGTTGACCGATGGTTCCCTGTCCGGAATTCACTTTATCGATAATGGAATCGATTTTAGCCAGGGTCGCTTTCAACTGATTGCTCAGATCCTCGCTCTTGAGAAGCTGCCCCGCGGTGCCCTTGCCTGCGTTCAAGTCATCCACCAACTGGTGCAGGCCCTTACCCGTGTCCAGGAACTGGTTGTAGAGCGCCGGATCCTTGAGCAGCTTGCCCGCTGTACCTTGGCCGTTCTGCACGTCCTCTACGATGCTGTCCACGCGCTTGAGAGTAGCGCTGAACTGGTCGTAAATGTCGCGATTGTTCAACAGCAGCCCCAGCGTTCCCTTGTCACTGTTCAAAGTGTCCGCGAGGCCCTTCACCTGGGCCAGAATCGCGAGCAGGTTATTGTATAGCGTCTCATCCACCAGCAATTTGCCGATGCTGCCTTTTCCGCTCTCCACCAGCCCCACGATTCTGTCCACCCTCTCGACGGTGGCCTGCAGCGAATTCATTACGCCGAATCCCTGCTGCACCAGGTCCTGGAGCTCGCCGGTGTTCAGGCTGGGAAGCTCGCCGCCCGGCTCCACGGGCATGGTGCTCTTGCCGGATTTGATGTTGATGTACTTGGTGCCCAGCACGTTGGCGGAGCTGATGGACGCCACCGAATCCACCGGAATGTCTTTCAGGTCGCGCACTGGCATCTGCATGTCGATGCGCACCAGCCGCATCGGATCTTTCGAGCCCGAAAGACGAATCGCCTTCACCATGCCGACGGGAATTCCATCCAGGTTAACGGGTGCGCCGGTGGTTAAAGCCGCGGCATCGGCCATGTATGTATACACCTGCGTCTGCGATTCGAAAAAGCTGGTGTTGCCCGTGATCAGGAAAATCAAAACCGCCAGGATGGTCATCGCGAAGATCGCGAGGATTCCCACTTTCAGGCGCGCCCACGTAGCCCTGTTCTGGATCGGCATAGGTCAGGAATGCTTGGGCACGAACTTCTGGATGTAATCGTCGCGCGATGCTTCCAGTTCGTGCTGGGTGCCCTCGAAGACCACCCGCCCATCTTGCATGACCATAAAGATAGTGCGCGTCGGATTAGAACCGCCTCCGCCCCCGCCGTTGCCGGATGCCGGCTCCAAATGTCCGCTGCTGCGATTGTAGCGAAAGTTGGCCATTAGTTGCCCGTCTTGATAACGTTGCGTAACGATGAGGTTGGCGATTTCCTTGGAATCGCGCTCCTTGGCGATTAACGCCATGATGGTGTTGGCGGTGATCGGGTCCAACCCGGCCGTCGGCGAATCGTACAGCACCAGCGGCGGCTCGCTCACCACCGCGCGCGCGATGCCCACCCGGCGCCGCATGCCGCCGGAAAGCTCGCTCGGATACTGTTCCATGGTCCGCTCCAGTTCCACGAATCGCAAAGCTTCCCGGACTTTCCCCTCCACTTCCTGGAGCGAGCCGGCGTGCTGGCGCCGGTTCAGGAGCGGGTAGGCGACGTTCTCCTCCACGGTGATGGAATCGAATAGTCCGCCTTCCTGAAAAAGCACTCCTACGCCGCTGCGTAAGTCAAACAGTTGCGCCTCATTGAGCTGGGTGATCTCCTTTCCGAACAGATGAATTTTCCCGGAGTCGGGACGCACCAGCCCGATGGCCGCCTTGAGCAGCGTGGTCTTGCCGCTGCCGGCCGCGCCCAGCACCACGCGCGTCTCACCGGTCGATAACTCGAAGGAAACCGCATCCAGCGCGACCGTTTCCTCGAAGCGCAGGCTGACGTTCTCGAACCGCAGCAGGACTTCCGTTCGCAACGATCCGGCGGAATCGCTCATCTCGATACGTGGTCAGTGCAGATTCACGAAAATGCGCGTGATCAGGGAGGTAACCACGAACACCCAGACCGACGCCGCGACCACGGCTTTGGTGGTGGCCAGTCCCACGCCTTGCGTCCCTCCGGCGGTGCGCAGGCCGTAGAAGCATCCGACCAGCGAAATGATAAACGCGAAAACGAAGGGCTTCAACAAGCCCTGGACGACGTCGTTGTACTGGAGGTATTGGTAGGCATTGGTCCAATATTGCGACGTCGTCAAACCGATGGAGAAGTAGGCGATTACATAGCCGCCGATCAATCCCACGAAGTCGGCCACGATGGTCAGCATGGGAAGCATGATGCAGGTGGCGATCATGCGCGGCGTCACCAGCTTTTGAATCGGATCGGTGCCCAGCGCCCGCATGGCGTCGATTTGCTCAGTCACCTTCATGGAGCCGAGTTCGCTTGCGATCCCGGAAGCGTTGCGTCCGGCCACCAGCAGCGCCGTAAGCACGGGCCCCAGTTCGCGCACCAGCGTGATGGCGACGATCTGCCCCACCTGGTCGTTCGCGCCGTATTGGGCGAGCGCGCGCGCCATCTGCATGGTGATGACGAATCCGCTGAAAAAACCGGTCAGAATGACGATCGGCAGGCTGCCCACGCCGATAATGTCCATCTGGAGGAAGACGTCGTCCAGGTAGTGGGGACCGCGAAAAAGATTGCGGAGCGCGCGCCCGGCGAGAATGTAGAAATCCTGGATGGCGGCCACCGGCCCCTTCAGGAAATCGAGCAAACCCGCTCCTCCATTCCCCGATGCTAGCACGCCCGCTACCGCCAGCTAAATGAAGCCCCGCAAATGAAACAGAACTGTTAGGCCAGCGCCGCGCGCGGCAACGCGCCAAATCTGCGCTCGCGGGATCGGAACTCAGCCACCGCGCCGGCCAGATCCGTCGCCGCGAAATCCGGCCACATCACCGGCGTGAACACCAGCTCGGCGTAAGCGCACTCCCACAGCAAGAAGTCGCTCAGCCGCTGCTCGCCGCCGGTGCGGATCAGCAAATCTACGTCCTG
>JASIGB010000175.1:0-2871 GCA_030045355.1 Bryobacteraceae bacterium | reverse complement strand
TCCCCGGCTGCCCGTAAATCAAAAACGAATTTCCCGAACTGACCGCGGGACCGATCTGCGCCAGCGTGCGCGGCGTCATCACCATTTTGCTGTACGCCTGTTTGAGCGCATCGGGCGTCAACCACCCGTCCGGGCGCCGCTGCCGTCGCACGATCTCGGCGTATTGATACAACGGTACTGGCGCGGTACCCGCGTATTGATTTGCCTCCATGCACTCCCGCGCGTAGTTCCGTCCTGTTTCCGTCAGCGCGAAGACCGCTGTGCTATTGCCCATCCCCAGCGACTTCTTCGCTTGGATGTAGTGCTGGTGCTTGAAAAACTCAATGCTTTCTTCAATCAGGCTGAACGTCAGCCCGAGCGCTTCAGACAAGTCGCGGCCCAGCATGTCGCCGCGCGAATACAGCATCTTTAGGATGAGCTGCTGCACCAGCGACGCCGCCAGGCCCGTCTCCTCCAGCGTCTCGGGAGCGGGCGGGACCGTCGCGCCGGCGCCCTTCGGCTCGCCCTTCAGGGAAGCCAGCAGGGACCGCGATAGGAGCTGTAACTCGGACGGGGTGCTGTCGGTTGGAACATTGGATGCAAGAACGGATGAAGGCTGCATGGTGGAGAAGATTCAGTGTGGGGCGGCCGGCCGTCTCCGCGCAATAGGACGTTCGTCCTTTTTCGCTTAAGTGGATTTCCCATCTTGCGCCGCAAAACTTCCTGAATGGCGCGCTGCCCATTCCGCACCTCCCAGTACAACCATTGCGGCAAGAAAGCCCCACAAGATGATCGTCACCGTGTAATAAAAGGGTCCGTATTCGGCTTGCAGCTTGGTTCGCAGATACGGCCACGTCCACAGGTTGATGTACTTCAGGATCTCCAGCAAAAGTCCCACCACGATCGCGGCCGGAATGATTCGCTTGGGCGGAATCTTGCAGTTGGGCAGCAGCCAATAAATCAGGAACAGCACCAGCATCGACATCGGGATGGCCGCCGCTTTGAAAAGAACCAGGCCCATCACGTTCGCGAGCGGCGCGCCACGCGGAATGTTCAGCCCCTTGAGAAATTCGTTGTTCAGCGCCGTCAGCGTGGTGGAACCCAGCATCAGCGCCCCGCAGGCGAAGATCAGTCCCAAGCTCACCAACTGGTTTTTGAAATAATTCCGGTTGCTGGTGCAGCGCCACGCGCGATTCAGCGCCACTTCCAACGGCTCGAAGATTCCGCTCGCGGTGAAAAACAGCAGCACCAGCGAGACAGCCTGCACCGGCCCGCGCGACGCCACGGTTACTTCGAAGTTGCGCCGGATGAACTGGCCGAATTGGTCCGGAAAATAATCGTTGAGCGCGAAATACACCGCGCCCACTCCGGCGTGCCACTTCAAAACGTAGCGGCAGATGGAAAGCATCACCACCAGGAACGGAAAGAACGAAAGTAGCAGCCCCGCCGACACCGAAAACGCGAACACGTGAACTTCGGTTTGCATCCAATAGCGAAAGGTAGGCAGAAGCGCGCGGGAGAGCCTTCGCATCGCTCACCCCGCGATCACGCGTCGGCCCCCGCCCTCACGCGTCTGCCAAAGACGCGCCAGCGCCCGGACAAAACCAGCTCGATCGCCTCGCTATAAATCTGGTGCTCTTGCACCAGGATCCGCGCCGCCAGCGACTCTTCGGTGTCGTCCGCTAGCACCGGAACCGCGGCTTGCAAAACGATCGGCCCGCCATCTAATCGCTCGTCTACAAAGTGCACCGTGCAGCCGCTGATTTTGACGCCGTATTCGAGCGCCTGCTTCTGCGCGTCCATTCCCGGAAACGCAGGCAGCAGCGACGGATGAACATTCAGCGCGCGCATTGCAAACGCGCGGCAGAACTCCGGCCCCAGCAGCCGCATAAAACCGGCCAGGCACACCAGGTCCACGCCGCGGCTGTCGAGTTCAGCCACCAGGCGCCGGTCGTATTGCTCGCGGGACACGCCGTGCGACGGCAGAACCACGGCCGGCAAATCGCGCTCCCGCGCGCGCTCGATCCCAGGCGCGTCGCCGCGGTTCGAAATCACCACCGCGATTTCGGCCGGGATCCTGGCGCACTCGACGTTCTCGGCGATCGCCTCGAAATTAGAGCCCCGGCCGGAAAGCAGGATGCCCAGCTTCTTCAACCTTCACCGCCCACGTATTGGACGCGTGGCCCGCGCGAGGCCGCCACTTCGCCCATTTCAAAGCACGCCTCGCCGATACCGGCCAACAGCGCGCGCGCCTTGCCCAGGTTCCGCTTGGCCACCACCAGGATCATCCCCACGCCCAGGTTGAACGTCCGCCGGTAATCGGCCAAATCCAAATTCCCGATCGCGCGCAGTTCTTCGAAGAACGGCGGGATAGTCCACGTGGAAACGTCCACCCGCGCCGCCAGACCCTCGGGCAGAATCCGCGGCGTATTGTCGGTGATGCCGCCGCCCGTGATGTGAGCCGCGCCCTTGAGCATACGCGCATCGATCAACGCGCGAATCGGCTTCAGGTAGCTGCGGTGCACTTTGAGCAGTTCATCGGCCAGCGCATCGTCCAGCTTGCGCCGCGCGGTCTCAAACAGCAGCTTGCGCGCGAGCGAATAGCCGTTGGTGTGCAGCCCGTTCGACGCGAGGCCGAGCAGCGCATCGCCGGCGCGAATCCCCGCTCCCGTCAGCATCCCCTTGCGTTCCACCGCGCCCACGATAAACCCGGCCAGGTCGTACTCGCCTTCCTGGTACAGCCCCGGCATCTCTGCCGTTTCGCCGCCCACCAGCGCGCAATGGTTGGCCCGGCAGCCGCGCGCGATCCCCTCCACCACCTCGCCGGCGACCTCGGCGTTAAGCCTCCCCACCGCGAAATAATCCAGGAAAAACAGCGGCGTCGCGCCCTGC
>JASIGB010000174.1:0-2662 GCA_030045355.1 Bryobacteraceae bacterium | reverse complement strand
TGAAGGAGAATGTACTCCCCTGGCCGGTTTCGCTTTCCACCCAGATTTCGCCGCCCATCATGCGGACCAGGCGCGAAGAAATAGTGAGCCCCAGGCCCGTGCCGCCATATTTGCGCGTCCAGGAGCCATCCGCCTGCGAAAACGCTTCAAAGATGAGCCCAAGCTTCTCCCTCGCGATGCCGATTCCCGTATCTTTCACTTGAAAGTGAAGTCTGACGGCCTGCGTGGATTCGATATCGGCCTGGACCCGAACCGCTACTTCACCGTTTTCCGTAAACTTGATGGCGTTGCCTAGCAGGTTCAGCAGAACCTGACGTAAGCGGTGAGGGTCGCCGACCAACATGTCGGGAATGTCGGGGACCAAAGCGCACGTCAACTCCAGTCCCTTGCGGTGCGCCTCCGGGGCGAGCGTCTTCACTGCTTCGCTGACGCACTCCGCGACGTTGAAGCTGACAGGATCCAGTTTCAGTTTCTTGGCTTCGATCTTCGCAAAGTCCAGAACGTCGTTGACGACTTCCATCATGGCTCTGGCGGAAAACATGACCGTTTTCAAGTATTCGCGCTGCTCGGCCGTGAGATCGGTGCCGAGCGCGAGCTCTGTCATGCCGATAATCCCGTTCATTGGCGTGCGAAGCTGGTGGCTCATGTTCGCGAGAAACTCACTCTTGGCGCGGCTCGCGACTTCGGCCGCTTCCTTCGCATAGCGCAGGTCCACTTCGGTGCGTTTGCGTGCTTCGATCTCCAGCTCCAACGCAACATTCGCTTCGGCCAACTCCGTGGTTCTTCCCTTGACCCTCCGCTCCAGTTCCTCGTGCGAACGCAATAGTCCTTCTTCCCGGATCTGGTGTTCCATCCGGGTGAGATAGATGCGATTGGACCGGTACACCAGATATAGAAGCGGCAAACAGATAATCGGAAGCGCCCATTGGACCGAGGGCGGGAAGGTTTCGATCAGCCAGGCGAGGGAAGCTCCGACCCAATAATAGGCCAGCGCCCATTGATTGCCGTTCCACACGGCGAGCAGCCGCTTTCCTTCCGTCAACGCAACGATCGCCGCCACCAGCAGCGAGTTGGTCGCAAAGTATACGAACGCGATCAGCCCAATGCTGACCACTTCCCACGCGCGGGTGCGAACCCAGTCGTAAGCGAGAGCCGAGGCGCATACCGAAATCGCTAGCGCGCACACGTTGAACACGACCTGGATGGGGCGAGGCTTAGCGCGCGTGCGCCAGGTACACTGGGCCAGCATCGCAACCGTGCCGATGACGACGGCTTCCGGCAGCCTGAGATGAGCGATCGCGACAGTAATGACGAGTACGCTGACGGAAAACGCTTCGGTGACTCCCGGCAGCACGATCTTCAACATGGAGGCGATGACCGCCGCAATCAGAAACGAAGCGAAGAGCAGGGGGTCGTCGCAGCGCCAGTGGAACAGCGCCCACAGCAAGATGACAAGGCCGAGCCCAATCACCGTTCCCAGGTAAAAAGGTACACTTCTGGCGCGCAGGTCGGCTCGGTCGGCTTGTGCCTGCGGGCGCATGGGGACAGTTCGGTATTACGGTTCCCCCTGCCCGCTGGTGCCCCAGGAGATGCTCGTTCCCGAGGGACCGCTGGTTCCCCAGGAAATGCTGGTGCCGGACGGGCTGGACGTACCCCAGGCGCTGCTGGTGCCCCAATCGCTGCTCGAACTCCACGCATACGAGGAGTTCCAGATGGTGCTCCCATTGGGAAGAACTGTGCTGCCCCAGACCACGGCCGGGAACCACTGGGGAAACCACTGCCAATTGCTCGTAAGCGGAAGAACCAGGCTGCCTTGCTCGGTAGCCGCATTGTAGGACGCGGCCGGTGAGACGCTGCTCAGCGTGGTCTCTTCATAATCGCCGAGCGCCGCGGCGACATCGAGGTAGCCGGCGCCGATGGTGAAGATGTCGTAATAGCTCAGGTACGTCTGGCCGGTAGTCGGATCGGTTGCCGTACTCGACACGGGGAAAGTCTTGCCGGCCGTCTTCATCAACCGTGCCTTGACGTTGTCGGGCGTCAGGGTTGGATTTTTTTCAAGCATTAGGGCGACCGTGCCGGAAACCACCGGAGTCGCCATGCTGGTGCCGCTGAGCCGCAGGTACTCCGCCGGGCCCGTAGCGGTGGCGCTGTAATAAGACGGTCCGACGATGTTCTCGGGATACGTGTTGGCGAGGGTGCTGCCGGGCGCTAGGAGCGACACGACCAGGTTGCCGGGCGCCACGATGTCGGGCTTCACCGTCAGATCAATGTAGGTTGGACCTTTGGAGCTGTAGCTGGCAATCAAATCGTCGTTTCGCGGATACGTCTCCTCCGTCTTCATCGCACCGACCGTGATGGCATGCGGGCTATTGCCCGGACAAAGAATGGTCCCGTAGCCGTTGCGCCCCAGATTGCCGGCGGCGGCTACCACCACGATGCCGTTCCTCCACGCCGCTTCGGCGGCTTGGCAAAGCGGATCGAGGGTGCAGCTTTCGTAAATCGGACGGCCTAGGGAGAGATTGATGACCCTAACGTTGTATACGTACTTCAGTTGTACGGCGGTTTGAATGGCGGCGATCACCGCGCTATCGTTGCTTGAGCCGTTCTGATCCAGAACCCGTAGATCGATCAGGTTGGCGTTCGGCGCGATGCCGGTCAGCAC
>JASIGB010000173.1:0-2732 GCA_030045355.1 Bryobacteraceae bacterium | reverse complement strand
GTGCCGGCGTGCGGGTCCTGGCTGATGGCGGGGTGAACGCAGGAGAGCCACGTTCCCGGGGCGAGCGCGTGCACGGGTCCGACGGCGGCCTGGTTATCGAGATTGCCGACCACCGTCGTCATCGACTTGTACTTGTCGAGGGGCTTGAGGATGTCGGGAAATTCGGCGATCTCACCGGCGGCGCCTTTGTTGGGGATCCACTTGTCCCAGACGGCGCCGTGCGGGAAGTAGATGAAGCCGAGGTGCGGGGTGGGGTTGGCCGCGGTCTGAGCCAAAGCGGTGCTCGCCGGGATCATGGCGTCGAGGAGCGGGAGAGAGAGGGCGGCTCCGGCTCCCCGCAGAACGCTGCGGCGCGACAAGTGCTTCTTAGTTACGAACATTCTTTGACTCCTGATTACCGGCTACCTGCCGAGGTGACTTCGGATCGGCTTGGCCTGATTCCGGCTTGTTCGATTCCACTACGCTCGACTGAAATTCGGGCGAATTCACGATGCCCATGACAATGGATGAGAACTTGTAGTTTTCGCGCTTGGCTTCTCTGACGATCTTGCGGATCTCGGGCATGTCGTAGTATTCGATGCCGCGACCCAGCGCGTACATGGTCAGTTTTTCGGTCAACGTCTGGGCGAATTGTTCGGGATGCTGGAGGAGCGAAGCGCGCAGTTCGCTCGGACCGCGGACGGTGGTGCCGTTCGCGAGCTTGCCTTCGGAATCGATCTTCGTACGGGTGAAACGATCCATGGTGCGATAGGCGCCGATGGTGTCGAAGTTTTCTAGCGCGAAGCCGAGCGGGTCCATCACACCGTGGCAGGCGTTGCACGTGGGATTGGCGCGATGCTGCTCCATGATCTGGCGAATGGTGTGCGCCTGCTCGCCGTCCTTGTTTTCCTTGAAGGGAGGGACGTTGGGTGGGGGCGGCGAGGGGGGCGTCCCGGTGATGTTTTCAAGAATATACGCACCGCGCAGAACCGGCGAAGTGCGGTTCGGATAGGCAGTCACCATCAGGACCGCGCCCTTGCCTAGAAGACCGAAGCGGTTGGGGTCGGTCAGCGTGACCCGGCGGAAGCGATCGCCGAAGATGTTCTCGATGCCGTAGTGTTCGGCCAGGCGCTCGTTGACGAAGGTGTAATTGGCGCTGAGGAGGTCGGTCACGCTGCGGTCTTCGCGGAAAACGCTGTCGACGAACAGCTCCATCTCCGTGCGGAAGGCGGTGCGGAGCGCGGCGTTGAACGACGGATACACGTAGGGGTCGGGCTCCAGCGCGTCCATGTCGCGGACTTTTAGCCATTCGAAAGCGAAGTTGGTGGTGAGAGACTTGGCGCGCGGATCGGCGAGCATACGACGGACTTGATGCTCGAGGGTTTCGCGATCGGTAAGCTTGCCCTGCTCGGCGAGGGAGCGAAGTTCGTCATCGGGAATGGTGCTCCACAGGAAGAACGACAGGCGCGAGGCCAGCTCGATGTTGTTGAGCTTGAAAATGCCGCCGGGCTTGGCGCCGGGGGGCGGCGGCTCGGCGCGATAGAGGAATTTTGCGCTCGCGAGCATGGCGACGAGAGCGTTCTCGATGCCGTTTTCGAAGGTTCCGGTTTTACGGCCTTCGTTGTAGAACTGGATCAGCGTCGCGAGTTCGGGCTGGGAAACCGGGCGGCGATACGCTCTCGTCGCGAGATTGGAAAGAATGCGCGAGGCGCAGGAGGGTTCCTCTTTCGGATCGGGAGCGCGGCAGACGAAGATGCGCGCGCGGCTTGTGGTTTCGACCGAATTGCCGGTGGGGTTGAAGGGGCCATCGATGGAGACGGCCGATCCAGCGTTGCGATCCACGCGTCTCCCGCCGTTGCCGTTGGCGATGACGCCGCCGACTACGGTGCCTGTGCTGGAGTAGCCCGTACCCGCGGCGCCGCGGACGAATCCGAAGAGCTCGCCTTCGCTTTCGGCAAAACTATGCGGCACATCAGCGGCGACGAGCGTGTGGACGCCGGCGGTGAGGTGCGTGCGGCCTGTGGTGTCGACGCCGGCGCCGTCGACGGTGAAGACGACGGGCGCGCCAGTGACACGCAATTCGTAGTCGCCTTCATAGGGCGCCACATACTGCGCGGTGATGCCGTCATGCGCGCCGGGTGGCAGAGGCACGGAGGGATCGATGCCGCGGATTGTGGATTTCACGTCCTGCATCGTGAGCGGGGCGCCGATGGCCTCTTTGGCGACCGCGCGCGCGGCCATGATGTATTGGTCGAGGAATGATGGCGAGACTTTGAGAACCTGTGCGATGTTGTCGAACCCGCCGCTGATGTCGTCGGTGGGGAGGAGGGCGGCGGAGTTGACGTCGATGCCGAAGAGGTCATGCACGGCGTTGGCGTATTCGGTGCGGTTGAGGCGATGAATGCGGACGCTGCCGGGGTTGAAGTTGGCGGCACTGGCCTTGTCGAGGGAGTCCTCAAGATAGGTGGCGAAGGCGTTGACCTGCTCGAACGGGGGCTTGGGTGCTCCGGGCGGAGGCATCATGCCGCCGCGAAGCTTGCGAATGGCGCGTTCCCAGGTGAGCGCGTCGTGTTTGGGATGGTTTAGGTCGGTGAGGTCGAAGGTGAGGTTGGCGGTTTTTAGGCGGGCGTTGTGGCAGATAACACAGTACTTGTTGACGAAGGCGCGGTTGGGGTTGGAGGCGTCGTCCGGTTTCTCGGGGGCTTGCTGGGGCGCGGCGGAGAGGGTGGCGGCCACCAGGAGAGCAAGCAGTA
>JASIGB010000172.1:0-3437 GCA_030045355.1 Bryobacteraceae bacterium | reverse complement strand
CCGGAGGTGAGGGCGTCGCCCGAGCCGATCCTCCCGCCAATCCCGTAGGTGAAGGCGTCAGCCCGAGCCGATCCTCCCGCCAATCCTGTAGGTGAAGGCGTCAGCCTGAGCCGCGCCTCTCGCCAATCCCGTAGGTGAAGGCGTCAGCCTGAGCCGCGCCTCTCGCCAATCCCGTAGGTGAAGGCGTCAGCCTGAGCCGC
The DNA here is from genome assembly GCA_030045355.1 of Bryobacteraceae bacterium. GTDB lineage: Bacteria > Acidobacteriota > Terriglobia > Bryobacterales > Bryobacteraceae > Palsa-89. Next base: position 3,237 of record JASIGB010000172.1, on the reverse strand, counting down.
GCCTCCCGCCGTGATTCCCGCACCATCGTGCTACCTTCTATTGTGTCGCGCCGCATTCTGTTCCCTCTGGGAACGGTCCTGATCGTCGCATTTTGCCTCTTTTTTGCCTGGCCGTCGCTGGCCTTTTCTTTCGATGCCGACGACATGTACAACCTGTTTTTCGGCTGGAGTCAGACCTCCGCTCATCTTTTTCAAAGCTGCCTCGTTGTTTGGACGGGAGAATATCGGCCTTTTGGTTTTGCTTTCTATCGTTTGATTCTTGAAGTCGCCGGGTTCACGCCGCTGCCCTTCCGCATCGCGGAGCTTACGTTCTGCCTGCTGAACACCGGCGTGTGTTTCTGGTTCACCCGGCTGGTGTCTCGCTCCGAGCGCACAGCCGCGCTTGCGGCCTTGTTCTTCAGCTTTCATGTCGGCCTCTTGGAGGCCTGGTACCGGACAACGGTGATTGTCGACGTCCTTTGTTTCGCGTTTTCGTACCTTGCCGCCGGCCTGTATATCGAGTCGCGGCGCGAAGGCGGCGATCTACGCGCGTGGAGAATAGCGGCCATTCTTCTGTGTTTTATCTGCGCTCTGGATTCCAAGGAATTCGCGGTGGCGCTGCCGGCCGTCCTAGTGGCATGGGAGGTGATATTCAACAGGGAGCGCTGGAGAAGCTTTCTGAAGTCCCGCTCCGCGTTGACAATCGCGTTGATGGGCATTCTGACGGTGGCATACGCATATGGAAAACTGCATGGCCCTGCCGCGATGAGCAACAACCCGGCCTACGCGCCGCAATACACCATCGGCCGCTTGGCGGCTACCTGGGGCTCCTACCTGGGAGATCTGTTCGTTCTGAAATCTCCGCTCGCCGGACCGGCTTCCCTCATTGCCATGACAGGCATGCTGGTTGTGGCTCTGCTGCTTCGCTCGCGCTTGCTGATCTTCGGCTGGACGATTGCGGTGGTGGGGCTTGCGCCGGTTATGTTTTCGCCGCCGCGTGGCGGCTTCGAAATGTACTTCTCGTTCATGGGCTGGGTGATTTATGCGGCAGGCCTGCTCGTCAAGGCGCAGGACGGCCTGCTTCTCCTGCTGCGCCGCTGGCAGCTCCCGCGCGCGGGGCAAGCGGCGCCATTTCGTACGGGACTGGCCTGCCTGGTTTTTCTGTTGGCCGGCGGCGCCTATGCCGCCCTGAATGTCTACGGAGTGCGATCGGATCCGCGGCCTTGGCTCTATTTCGCTCAAGATGCCAACCGCACCCTCATCACGCAGATGCGCGCCCTGCATCCCAGACTCTCGCGCGGGTCGCGCGTCATGTTTGTGGAGGACGGCATCGGGTGGGGAGAGTGGACGCCCCTGTACATCATGCGGATTCTTTACGACGATCCGACCATGGTCGTTGACCGGCTCAAAGTAAAGACCGCTCAAAAACCGGACCACTGGCAACAATTCTCCGCCGGCCCGGGTCTTACCTACGATCACGTGTTCACGTATGACGCTGGCCGCTACATGGAGCTCACACCTCAGCTCGCAGCCATTTACGGTGTTGAGGTGCGCCCGCCAGAGAAGAATTGAATCCGGCGATCCCCTGCGCCAACCCCGTAGGTGAAGGCGCAGCCTGAGCCGCGCCCTAACCAGCCCCGCGAGGCGAACACCGAGCCTGCCCCCGGCCATCTGCCGTCGCCGATGGCCGACAATGTTACGCTGGAATTACAGCATGCTACTGCGGGATTCTTTCTTTGGCCAGAAGTTTGCGATCACGGAGCACGACCTGGAATCCTATTTATCCGAAGCGCTCGCAGCCGGCGGCGACTACGCGGACCTGTATTTCGAATACCTCGCCACCAGCCAGTTAAGCATCGACGAATCCATCGTGAAGAGTGCCGTGCAAGGCGTCTCGCTCGGCGTTGGCGTCCGCGTAATTTCGGGCGAGCGCACGGGCTATGCCTACAGCGACGATTTGAGTCCCGAGAAAATCCGCAAGGCCGCTCGCGTGGCGGCGTGTATCGCCAACGGTCCTTCCAAGGTCGATAAAACAGGCTTCGTACGAAATGGCAAGAACGGCTCGCGCGATCTTTATCCTGTGGTCACACCGCCCAGCGAGACCATGCTGGCCGAGCGCGTGGAACTGGTGAAACGGGCCGATCGCGCCGCCCGCGCCGCCGACACCCGGGTCTTCCAGGTGCAAGCCACCTATGCCGACAATCTGCGCCAGGTGTTGGTAGCCACCAGCGACGGCGTCCTCAGCATGGACCGGCAGCCGCTGGCCCGCCTGGGCATCTCGGTTCTGGCGCGCGAAGGCGACGGCATCCCTCAGCCCGGCTACTCGGGCGGCGGCGGACGCGTAGGGCTGGATTTCTTCGAGAACGAGAAGACGCCCGAATATTTCGCGCGCGAAGCCGTGCGCCAGGCTATCGTGCAATTGGATGCTGTGCCCGCTCCGGCCGGCGAAATGACAGTCGTTCTCGGCCCCGGATGGCCGGGCGTGCTGCTGCATGAAGCCGTGGGCCATGGGCTGGAAGCCGATTTCAATCGCAAGAAAGTTTCCGCGTTCAGCGATCGAATCGGCCAACAGGTGGCCAGCCCGCTGTGCACGGTAATTGACGACGGAACGATCCGCAACCGCCGAGGCTCACTCAACGTCGACGATGAAGGCGCGGCCACGCAGGAAAACGTCCTCATCGAGAAAGGCGTCCTGCGCGGGTATTTGTACGACAAGCTTTCCAGCCGTCTGCTGAAATCGGGTTCCACCGGCAGCGGCCGGCGCCAAAGCTACCAGCACATCCCCATGCCGCGCATGACCAACACCTTCATGCTGGCCGGCGAGAGCGCGCCGGAAGACATCATTCGGTCCACGCAGCGCGGTCTCTATTGCGTCAATTTCGGCGGCGGCCAAGTGGACATCACCAGCGGCAACTTCGTCTTCAAGGCCTCGGAAAGTTATCTGATCGAGGACGGCCACATCACGCGGCCGGTCCGCGGCGCCATGCTCACCGGCAACGGCCCGGAAGCCATGAAGCGCGTGAGCATGGTGGGGCACGACTTGAAGCTCGACGAAGGCATCGGCACGTGCGGCAAGCAAGGACAGGACGTACCTGTCGGCGTGGGCATTCCCACTGTCAAAATCGATGGCATGACCGTGGGCGGCACGGCGAAGTAATCATGTTGGACCCGGAACTCGCCCGGCGCACCCTGCGCATTGCTTTAGAGCGCGGCGCCAGTGATGCCGAATGCACGGTCAGCGAAGGACAGGATTTTTCC
>JASIGB010000171.1:0-3615 GCA_030045355.1 Bryobacteraceae bacterium | reverse complement strand
GACTGGCCCACCGGGCTGGGTTTCGACGTCGAGTTATCCGCAGGCAGCGTGTTCGCGGGCTGCGATTCCGGAGTCTGTGCGTCCGATGCAATCTGGTCCGAGTTCCGGTTGAACAAATACTTTTGCGCGCCGAATAGCACCAGCCCGATCAGGCCGATCCCGACCAGCATCCAAACCAGGCTGCGCAGCAGCGGGTTGCGTGTGGCGGCAGGTGCGTCGCGGAACATCACCGGCTCGGCGGTTTCCGTTTGGTCCAACCGCCGGGGTTGATGTGCTTCGGGCAGCGGCGGCGCGGCAGGCGTTTCGCCTGGCGGCGGAGGGGATACTCTGGCGCCCGCTGGCTTCAGCTCCGCAACCGGGCCGCCCATGGTGGGCATGCTGTGAGCGCTGCTGCGCGGCAAAGGCCGCCAACCCGGAGCCGCCTGGAGCGCGCGCGCGAGCGCCTCGCAGAATTCGGTGCAGGTCGTGTAACGGTCGGCCGGACTTTTGGCTAGCGCTTTTTTGAGCGCCGCTTCCACCTGGGGCCCAATGGTCGAGTTCAGCCGCTGCGGAGGCACCGGATCCTCGCGCACGATGCGGAACAGCAGCGCCGGCAGTTGATCGGCCTGAAACGGTTTTTCGCCCGTCAGCATTTCATAGGCGATGACGGCGAGGGAAAACTGGTCGGCGCGCCCGTCCACGGCGTGTCCTTGCACCTGTTCCGGCGACATGTAATTGGGAGTGCCCATCATGACGCCGCTTTGCGTCATCTGCTGGGACATGATCCGGGCGACGCCGAAATCCGTGATTTTGGCGTGGCTGCGTTCGTGAATCAGGATATTGGCGGGCTTGATGTCGCGATGGACAATGCCTTTCTGATGCGCGTAATCGAGCGCGGTAGCGGTCTGCCGCACCAGCGAGAGCGCGAGGTCGCTGGCGATGGGCTGCGGCGAGTTCAGGACCTTTTCGAGCGGCGGGCCGTCCACGCATTCCATGAAGATGTAGGCCAGTCCGTTCTCTTCGGCGATGTCGTAGATGGTAACGATATTGGGGTGGGAAAGGATGCCGGCCGATTGAGCTTCGCGAAACAGCCGCTCGCGCAGCCGTTGGCGTTCCGCCGGGTCGGTGAAATCCGACAAACGGATGGTCTTAATCGCAATGCTGCGGCCGATGGCAGGATCCTGGGCGCGGTATACCACCCCAGTCGCGCCACGGCCGAGTTCGCCCAGAACACGATATCGGCCGATTTGATCCACGCTGATAACGCTATTTTATCAGTTCGCTCAATCCGGCTTCCCAGTCTGATCCAAAGTGAGCGGCCGCATCTCTACACGGCTCCGTGCGCGTACTCCGCTTCGAGCAGGCCCAGACGGCTGCGCAAATCCTGAAACTGCGGATGCTCGCGCAAGCGGTCGAATTCGGGGCTCAGCAGATGGATCGCGAGCGAGGTGTCGCGAGCCTCCATCGCGCGCTCCAGATAGGCCAACGCTTCCGCGTTCTCGCCCAGGCCCGCGTAGATGGCCGCGAAGCTCATGGGAGAGACGTATTGCGAGTCCTGGCGCGCTTTGAGGATTCCGATCTCGCGCTGCGCTTCGTCCCGGCGTCCGGCCATCGCATAGCAATAACCCATCTGGCCATGCAACAAGGATCCGCACTTCATCTGCGTGGCGTTGGTCAAATGCGCGATGGCATCGCTGAACTGTCTTTTGCCCGCATAGGCCATTCCCAGCCCAAGATGCGGCAAGCCGTAATCGGTGGCCAGGCGCGACACCAGCGTGTGCTGTGCGATCGCTTCGTCGAAGCGGCGGCAGATGCCGTAGATCCAGCCCAGCACGAAATTGGGGAACAAAGCCGCCGGATCGGCTTCGAGAGCGCGTTCCACCTCCGCGACGGCGGAATCCTGGTCGCCCCGGCAGGCCAGTTGCAGCCCATACGCCAAGTGGCCCACCGGATCGCTCTTGTCCAGTTGAATACTTTTCTGAAGCTCTTCTTCGCCCGCCGCCCAGTTCCAATCGAGCAGGGATAAGACCGCGCCCAAGGCGACGTGCGCCTCCGGCAACGACGGATTCAACGAAATCGCACGCAGCGCGGCGTCCTTCATGCGGGTGTCGGCTTCGCTGGGCGCGAGCATTCCAAACACCGAGCAGACGAGCAGAGCTTCCGAGAGCGCCGCCCAAGCCGCGGCGTAATTGGGATCGGCTTCCACCGCCTTGGTGAAGTACGCCACGCTCGACCGGATGCTGTCGGGCGTAGCGAGCTTCCAGTAGTAGCGGCCCTGCAGGTACGCGTCGCAACTTTCTTTCCGCTCCGATTGCCGGCGGGCCACAACGCCCTCCCGGACCGGGGCGGTGAGATCGCGCACCAGTTGCAAGCCCAATTGATCGATCGGGGATAAGTCTTGCAATTGCCCGTCTGCCGTTTCCGACCAGACATACGATCCGTCCACGCACTGCTGCAGTTGGAGCAGCAGCCGGAAGCCGTGCTCCGGCAGCTCCAAACTGCCTTCGATCAAATAATCGGCCGTGCTGGCCGATCCCGCGACGGCGGCCTCCAGTGCGGCAGCGTCGCCGGCAGTCCGGTTCTGCGGGCGCACGGTTACCTGAAAGCAGCCCTCTTTGATCAGCACATGGGCCAGCCGGCGCTGCATCTCCTCGGCCGCGGCCGATGCTTCCGGCGTCGCCCCGGCGGGCGGCGATAGCGCCAGCTCTATGCTGCGGCGCGCCGAAATCGGCGTGCCGCCATTGGCCGTGCTGCGATACTCGAAAATGGGCACGTAGCTGCCCTTGCGTAAAACAATGCGGATGCCGTCTTCGCGCCCCTCGGTGCGATAGTATTCTTCCAGCTTATATCGCAGGCGGCGCGCTTCGACGCGGACAATCGAGTCGACTCGGGGGTCAAAGGCCTCCCGGCGATCGAAAACCTCGAGGCCGATCAGATACTCCTTGAGCCGGTGGGGCTGGCCCAGGAGACTTTCTTCGACCACAAATTGCAGGAAACGGCGAATGCGGTGAGATTGGATGAATGCGCGGCTACGAAGGATCAGATCCAACTGCGACCGAATCTCCGCGGCAGGAACACCGTTCAACACTGCAGTGGTCTCTTCGAGAGGGTTTACAACAGTGGACATCATCTCAATAGTTCGACACCGTAGGCAAGTAACTCGTTACATGGAAGTTTTCGACAAATTGTTTCACGCCCGGCAAGAGCGATTTTGGCAGTGAACGTGCTCGCGCTTACAAATTCATGCTGGCGATATCCACCGGCGATCGATACCCTTCCACCACCACGATCCCACTGTCGGTCACGTGATAGAGTTGACGGTCCCGTTCCAGGTCGTAGCCGATGGATGTATCCGGCGGAACTCGCACATTCTTATCTAGAATGGCGCGGCGCACCCGGGCCCGGCGGCCGATATCGCAGTTGTCGAAAATAATCGATTCCTCCACCACGGCATGGGAATGCACCCGCACGCCCCGGCCGATCACTGAGGTCCGGACCAAGCCGCCCGACAGGATGGTGCCGCCGGAAACAATGGAATCGAGCGCCTCGCCCCTCCGGCCGTCGCTATCGAAAATGAACTTCGCCGGGGCATCGAAATATCCGGCCGTGCGCAGCGGCCACGCGCGATTGTAAAGA
>JASIGB010000170.1:0-3535 GCA_030045355.1 Bryobacteraceae bacterium | reverse complement strand
CCGCCAGGCCGAGGCCGAGCGCGAGCGGCGCGCCAAGATTATTCACGCCGATGGCGAATATCTGGCGGCCGAGAAACTGAGTATGGCCGCCGAACAGATCCAGCGCCAACCCGTCGCCATCCAGCTTCGCTACCTGCAGACGCTGGTCGAAATCGGCTCGGAAAAGAACACGACGGTTGTTTTTCCGCTGCCCATCGATATATTCTCATCTTTAGGAAGAGCACTGGAGCGCTTGGCTGGGAAGGAAGCGACGGGGGAGAAACAGGAAGGGTGAGAGATTTTGCCCAAGAACGATGAGGGAGAGTTTGAGTTAGTCCTCGGCAACCGGCAACTGATCAGCGTTTTCGTGATCGTGGTCGTTTTGCTGGGGGTATTCTTCTCCATGGGCTACATCGTCGGCCGCAACTCGTCGCAGGGCGCCGTCGAAAGCGCCCGCAACGACCGTCCGAAGCCCGATACAGATTCCACCGACGGCTCGAGCGCCGCATCGAGTGCCGATGCCACGTCGCCCGATACGACGCCGGCCGATAAATCGTCCACTCCCGCTGCGGCGGATTCCGCTCCGGCACCGGCGCCGGAGGCCACCACACCCGCCCAGCCTGAGGCACCCGCTCCTGCTCCTGCCAAGCAAGCCGCGAAGGAAGCGAAACCCAAACCCTCGCCCGCGCCGCCGCCGGCTTCGCCAACCTCGAGCGCGCCCGTGCATGCCGCGGCAGCCGGAGAGCCGGCTGGAGGCGAGTATTGGCAGGTGGTGGCCACCGCGCGCCCGGATGCCGAAATTATCGCCGAGGCGCTCGGTAAGAAGGGATTCCAGGTTGTTCTCGCGCCCGCGCCCAACAAGGACGGCATCTTTCGGGTGTTGGTGGGCCCGCTCGCCAACGCCTCGACGCAAGCCTCCACGCGGACCAGTTTGGAATCGGCGGGTTTCAAGAATCCGATCCTGCGCAAATACTGAGGCCTTTGAATCAACATTGGCGGCCGGCGATCCTCAATTTCGGGCTGGCGTTGCTCTCCGCGATGCTGCTCGTCCTGCTGTACCCCAACTGGTTCTCGCCGGGGTTCGGATTGCCGTGGCTGGCTCCCATCGCACTGGTTCCGCTGCTGATCGCGCTGGCGCGCGAACCTCGCCCGCTGTGGCGTTTTGTGCTCGGTGAATTCGCCGGGATCATTTACTGGTTCGCGATTTGTTACTGGATCCAGTTCGTGCTTGAAGTCCACGGCGGCATGGGTTACTGGGGCAGCCGTGGAACATTTTTGCTCTTCTGTGTTCTGAAAGCCCTGCACCTGGCATTCTTCGCTCTCCTGGCCGCCGCTCTGCTTTCGACGCGCTGGGCTGTTCCGGCTATCGCCGCGCTATGGACCGGCCTGGAGCGGACGCACGGGACCTTCGGCTTTGCCTGGCTGATGCTGGGCAACGCGGGCATCGGGATGCCGCTGCCGCTGCGCCTAGCGCCGTTCCTCGGTGTCTACGGACTGTCATTCCTGTTCGCCCTGATGTCGGCGGCAGTCGCGCTCCTGATCTTGCGCCGCGGCCGGAAAAACCTGTACTGGCTGGCGGCCGTCCCCGCGCTGCTGCTCCTGCCGGGCCTGCCGGTTCCGAAGCAACCCAATGAGACGGCGCTCGTAGTCCAGCCCAACGTTCCGCCCGAAGAAGAATGGACCTCCGCGTCTTTCGGCGACGAGCGCGAGCACCTGATCATGGAATCGCTGGAACCCTCGCTGCACGGCGCCGACCAATTGGTGATCTGGCCTGAATGCCCCGCGCCGCTGTACTTCTATCGCGACCCGACGTTTCATCGGGAGGCCATGGAAGTCGCCCAGATGGATCGTGCATACTTTCTCTTCGGGACGGTCGCCGAAACGCCCGACGGCGCGCCTCTAAACTCCGCCGTCCTGCTGCGCCCGGAGGGTACTGTAGTCGACCGCTACGACAAAATCAACCTGGTCCCGTTCGGCGAATTCGTCCCGAAAGTCTTCGGCTTCGTCAACCGCATCACGCAGGAAGCAGGCGATTTCGCACCCGGCACGCGCATCGTCGTCTTTACGATGGACGGCCACAAGCTGGGCGTGTTCATCTGCTACGAATCGGTTTTCCCGGAGGAAGTGCGCCAGTTCGTCAAAGGCGGCGCGAACCTGCTGGTCAACATCTCTAACGACGGCTATTTCGGCCACAGCGCCGCGCGCGAGCAGCATCTGGAAATCGCGCGCATGCGAGCGGTGGAAAACAGCCGCTGGCTCATCCGCTCCACCAACGACGGCATCAGCGCGGTCATCGACCCCACCGGACACATCGACGAACGCCTGCCGCCATACCAGGAACTGGTCACGCCCATGCATTTCGCCTTTCGCAGCGGGACCACCTTTTACACGCTGTACGGGGACTGGTTCGCCTGGGGCTGCCTGATCGCGGCCGGATTCGCGCTGGTCTGGTCGCAGCGCCCGCACTACGAGCGGCCGGCGAAAGCCGAGGTCACCCGTGCCGGATCACCAGCACGTCGCCATCCTTGACGATGTATTCCTTGCCTTCCAGGCGCAGCAGACCTTTTTCGCGCACGCCGGGGTATCCGCCGTTGTCGATCAGCGCTTGCCAGTTCACCACCTCGGCGCGAATGAACTTCTTTTCGAAATCGCTGTGGATGGCGCCTGCGGCCTTTTGCGCCGGGCTGTGCATCGGGATGGTCCAGGCGCGCACCTCGGTTTCGCCCGCGGTCAGAAACGACATCAGCCCGAGCAGGGCATAGGTGGCCGAGATCAGCCGGTCCAGGGCCGATTCCTTCAGCCCGTAGCTCGCCAGATATTCGCGGGCTTCGTCGGGCGCCAGCTCCGCCAGCTCTGCTTCAATCTTCCCGCAAATCGCCGTCACCGCCGTGTGGCTGCGGCCGGCCAATGGCCCTTTGCGATATTCTTCTTCGATTTCGTGCAGCCGCCCTGCGTCTTGTTCGCCAATGTTCAGGACGAACAACATGGGCTTTTGCGAGAGAAACTGGAAACCGCGAATCAGTTTTTCCTCCTCCGGCTCGAGCTCCAGCGTGCGCAGCGCGACATTCGCCTCCAGCGTTTTCTTGCACTGTTCGAGCAGGGCGAATTCGCGGTCCAGATCCGCGCTCTTGATCTTCTTGCGATCTTTCTCCAGCCGCTCCAGGCGCTTTTCCACCACCACCAGGTCGCTCAGGATCAGCTCCGTCTCCACGTCTTCAAGATCTCGGATCGGATCTACGCTGCCTTTCTCATGCGGCACGGTCTCGCTTTGAAAAAGCCGCAGAACGTGCGCCAACGCGTCGGCGACGCGCATGCTGGCCAGGTAACTCGGATCGCGTAGCGCTTCTTTGGAGATCGCCGGAAAATCCAGATACTCGACGGTGGCGTGCGTGATCTTGGGCGGCTCGAAAATCTTCGCCAGCGCGTCCAGCCGCGGATCCGGCACTTTGGTCATGCCCACGCGCGCTTCCATGGCTCCCACGTGCGTCGCTTCGTGCACGCCGGTGAGGATGGTGAACAGGGATGTCTTGCCTACCATGGGCAGGCCGATAATGGC
>JASIGB010000169.1:0-4072 GCA_030045355.1 Bryobacteraceae bacterium | reverse complement strand
ACGCCGGCTGCGAAGGGCCGGCCTATTCGCCCATCGTCGGCGCTGGTCCCGACGGAGCCATCCTGCATTACATGGCCAACGGGCGGCGCATGGATTCAGCCGACCTGGTGGTGATCGATGCGGCGGCCGAATGCGACGGATACGCGAGCGACATCACCCGCACTGTTCCCGTGAGCCGCAAATTCACCCCGCGCCAGCGCGAGCTTTACGAAGCCGTGTTAGGGGCTCAGAAGGCCGCCATCGCCGCCGTGAAGCCGGGCGTCGAGCTCGCGGGCTCTGGCGAATCGCTCACTAAAATCGCCCGCGACTATATGAACGCTCACGGCAAAAACCTCAACGGCGAGCCGCTCGGCAAATACTTTACCCACGACATCGGCCATCAGGTTGGGCTGGACGTCCACGACCCACCGGCCAACGGCCCGCTCGTCGCAGGCATGGTGATCACCATCGAGCCGGGCGTTTACATCCCCGAGGAAAAGATCGGCATTCGCATCGAAGACGTCGTATGGGTGACGCCCTCAGGCGCCAAGGTTTTGAGCGCCGCGCTCCCCAAGGATCCGGACGAAATTGAAAAAGCCCTCGCCCAATAAGCTCACTTTCGGCCATGTCGCCGTGATCGCCGGCGTGCTCCTCGCTGCGATCGTACTGGGCTGGACCTCTCTCGCCTCCCAGATCGACGACGACACTTACGATCTGCTGTACCGCGCAAATCCGCCCGCGGTCCCGCACTCGCACGCGGCGATCCTGGCCATCGACGATGCCACCTATCACTCCCTCGGCGGCGTGCGCGCTTACCGCACCATGCTGGCCCGCGCGCTCGAGCTGCTGGCGCCCGCCCAACCCAAGGTGATCGCGATCGACATGATCCTCGCCGACAAAGAGGACCAGCCCGAGGACGATCGCCTGAGCCGCGCCATGCAGTTGGTCAAGAACCTGGTGCTGGTAGCGCATCTCCAGCTCCAGAACGGCCAATGGGAGCTCCCCCTGGATCAATTCCGCCGCACGGCCGCCGCCCTGGGACACGACCGCGCCGACGAGTTTTCGCGTGACGGCGTGACGCGCCAGATCCCGCTCGAACTCCGCGCCGGGCGCGAGCGTCATTGGGCGCTGGCGCTCGAAACTTTCCGGCTCGCGCGCGGCCGGCCCATTCTCGAATCGCCCGACGACCTTCAGATCGGAAACGAACTCATTCCCGCGCCACGTTCCACGGACCGCGCGCTGCGCGTGCTGTTCACCCGCGAGCCGATCCCCCAGGTGTCTCTGCTGGATCTTGCCAAGAATCCCCAACTCGCCGAGCGTTTTCGCGGCAAGATCGCCTTCATCGGTGTGACCTCCATCTCCGCCACTTATGACCGCGTGGCCACGCCTTTCGGCCAGGGCCGCGTCCCCGGCGTCGAAGTGCACGCCCAGCTTTTCGAAACGCTCGAAAACGGCCAATTCCTAACAGGCGCCTCCAACCTGGCAACACTCGGATTCTCGCTTGCAGCGGGGATTCTTGCGGGCCTGATCTTCGCGTTTCTCGCGGGCTGGCCGGCTTATTCGAGCGCCGGAGCTTTGCTCGCCGCCGTTACCGCGACACCGTTTCTGCTGTTCCGGCAAGGCGTCGTGTTCCCAGTCTTCATGCCTCTGGCCTCGGCCTGGCTCACGGGAATCGCCGCGGCCAGTTACCAGCATTTTGTCGTGCGCCGCGCGCTGCACCGCGCCGAAGCCGAACGGCGCCATTACCAGCAGGCCATCCACTTCGTCACGCATGAGATGCGCACGCCCCTCACGGCCATTCAAGGATCGAGTGAGCTGATGGGCCGCTACGCCTTGAGCGAGGAGAAGCGCAAACAGATCGCCGAGCTGATCAATCAGGAATCCAAGCGCCTGGCCCGTATGATCCAAACCTTCCTGGACGTCGAGCGGCTCTCCGACGGCCAGATGGAACTGAAGCGCGAGCCGTTCGAGCTGCGCGAAATCGTCGAGGCTTGCATCGCGCGCGCCCGCCCCCTCGCCGAGCGCAAGAACATCCGCATTGTCACCGAAGCGCTCGACGGCGGCATGGATGGCGATCGCGAGCTCATGGAATACGCGGTCTACAATTTGCTGACCAACGCGGTGAAATATTCGCCGCCCGATACGCAAATCACCGTGGGCTGCCGCATGGAATCAGGCCAATTGCGCCTCTCGGTGGCCGATCAGGGCATCGGCATGGATGCCAGGGAGCTGCGCCAGATCTTCCAGAAGTTTTACCGCACCAAACGCGCCGAAGCTTCGGGCGAAGCCGGAACCGGAATCGGCCTTTCCATCGTCGAACAGATTGTGCAGCATCATGGCGGTAGAATGGAAGTTACCAGCCAACCGGGCCACGGATCTTGTTTCACCGTGGTTTTCGCCGCTCGTTCCCGCGCGCCGCGGCCTCCGGCTGTGTCAGTTTAATCGGAGACCCATCGTGCCGGAAACCATCGTTCAGAAACTTCTCGTGGTAGAAGACGACAATTCTGTTCGCAGTACCATCCAGACTTTCCTCGAAATGGAAGGCTATTCGGTGGACGCAGTCGCGTCCACGCGCGAGGCCCTGGAACGGTTACGCGACGACGCCTACCCGATCGTCATTTCCGACATCTATGTCGACGAGCGCACCGGCCTGGATGTGCTCGAAACAGCGCGCAAGAGGAATCCGCAGTGCGCCGTGATCCTGATGACCGCGCGTGGCACCATCGAAACCGTGATGAAAGCCACGCAGGGCGGCGCGTTCGACTATATCGCCAAGCCCTTCGAGCTGGACCGTATGCTCGACACCGTCAAGCGCGCCGAGGCCTCGGTAGCCGACCATCCCGACGACAAGGAAACCGCTATCGACGATCTGCCGGAGAGTGAAATGATCGGCAGCTCGCCTAAAATGGTCGAAATTTACAAAACCATTTCGCTCGTCGCGCCGACCAACGCCACGGTGTTGCTCGAAGGTGAAACCGGCACCGGCAAGGAAATGATCGCGCGCATGATTCACAACAACAGCCCGCGCGCCAACCAGCCGTTCGTTCCGGTGGATTGCGGATCCATCGCACCGTCATTAATGGAGAGCGAACTGTTCGGCGCCGTCAAAGGCGCATATACCGGCGCCGATCGCGACCGCATGGGCGTCTTCGAAGCGGCCAATAACGGCACGGTATTTCTGGATGAAATCGGCGACCTCGAACTGGGTTTTCAGCTCAACTTGCTGCGCTTCCTCCAGGAGAAAGAGATCCGCCCGCTCGGTTCCCCGCGCGGAAAGAAAGTGGACGTGCGCGTGATCTCGGCCACCAATCGCGATCTGCAGAAGATGGTGGAGCAGGGTAAATTCCGGGAAGATCTGTGGTACCGGCTCAACGTGGTTCGCATCATCCTGCCGCCGTTAGTGGAGCGCCGCGGTGATGTGCCTTTGCTGGCGCATTATTTCTTGAAGAAATACAACGAACGCTATCACCAGCAGGCGCGATTGACCGAATCCGCGATCCGGGCACTGGAAGACTATAGCTGGCCCGGCAACGTCCGCCAGTTGCAGCACATGATCGAGCGGCTGACCATCGTGACGCCGCAGGGCCGCATCGACGATGCCGCGGTTCGCGAAGCCATCGATCTGACCGAGCCTCGCGACACGGCGAGCGAAACCCTAGCGGACACGGAAGCCGATCAGATCCGGCGCGTGCTGGCCGCTACCGGCGGAAACAAGAGCCGGGCGGCGAAAATCCTCGGAATTGAGCGCAAAACGCTTTACCGGAAACTGGAACGTATGGGATTGTAAAGTACCAGAAAGCCCCTATTTTTTCCCACCAGTCAGGCATATAATCAAACCGGCTCGTTTCATACCCGGGGCATATCGTCCCGGCCCGGACTCATAAAAGCCGGCCTGCTCGAAAGGGGCTGGCTTCGTCATACCGTGAATCCTCAGGAGGTTCTATGTTCGAAAGCCTCGACGAGCAACTCAAGCTGGACCAGCGCAAAAGCATGTCCAGCACGGAACGGACGATCCGCTGGGTGTTGGCCATCGCCATCGCCTTAATCGTTTTTGGCGTCCTCTATTGGGGCGTCCAGATGATGCAAGGCGGCT
>JASIGB010000168.1:0-8048 GCA_030045355.1 Bryobacteraceae bacterium | reverse complement strand
TGCGGCGGAGCGCTCCTGCATCAGGACGTGGAAGAATTCTTTCTGGCGGCCGGTATCCGGGTTCTCCAGGGCTACGGGCTCACGGAAACTTCGCCAGTGATCAGTCTCGCGCCGTTCGACGCAAGCAAGCCAGGGACGGTGGGAAAGCCGCTAGACAATCTGGATGTTTCCTTCGGCGAGGACGGCGAGATTCTGGTGCGCGGGCCGAGCGTGTTTCGCGGCTACTTGCACGATGCCGCTCTCACGAACGAAGCTTGTCGCGAGGGTTGGTTTCATACCGGCGACCTGGGCCGATTGGACGCCGACGGGTATCTGGTGATCAGCGGGCGCAAGAAGGAAATGTTTGTGACCGCCGGGGGGAAGAACGTGCATCCGGCGCCCATAGAAGAGCGGCTCAACCGTAGCCTGCTGATTCGCCAGGCGTTCGTTTTGGGTGACGGTCGAAAATTCATCGGCGCGCTGATTGTCCCCGAGATGGTCGGAATCGAGCGTGCCGCGGTGGCGCTGGGCCTGGATCGAACGCATGGGGATCTGCTCCAGAACCCGGCCGTTCGAAGGGCCATGCAGGAGGAGATTAACCGGCTGCTCGCGGATTTCTCCGGGCCTGAACAAGTGAAGAACTTCGAATTCCTGGATGAGGCGGTTCTCACCGATCCCGACCTCATTACGCCCACCCAAAAATTGCGCCGTGGGGTGCTGGAAACGAAATACCGGGAGACCATCGAGCGCATCTATCAGGCTTCAGCGCCACCCGAACAAGCCGCCGCGCGCGCGAATGTGTGATGGAGCACTAGGATGCTATTTCGCCTGGCGCCGGATCAGATCTTCGATCAATTCGGCCGCGTGTGCTGGCCCTCCCCTGCGATGTAAGGCCTCTGCCATGCGCACAGCGTTCTCACGGAAATGAGGCTCCTCCAACACGCGCAGGATGGCCTTCCGCACGCGTTCGGCGGTTGCCAGGCGCGGTGAAATGCGCAGGCCGGTTCGAGTCTCGTGGACGCGCCATGCCACTTCGGTCTGATCCCAAATAGACGGCAGCACCACCACGGGGATCCCGCGGCTCAGGGCGGCCATCACGGAATTGGAATTCCCGTTGGTGAGAAGGAGGTTGGCGCGAGGCAACAGATCGCTCAAAGGCGTGTGCGGGGTGAGCATCATGCCGTCGCGTCGCGGGCCCAATTTGAGATCCGACGGATTGCGGCCCGCGCCCGAGTTCAGCACTGCTTGGATGGGCGCCTCACGCAATGCCACCGTCGCCAGTTGAAACAACGGCGAGCGATTGGTGTACAGCCCGCCCTCGTCCACTACGACACACGGCCGGTGGGGATCGATCCGGCTGATAAAGTCGGGCGCGGGCGCATCTTTCGGCTTGTCCCAAAGACACGGGCCTACGTAATGGACCGACTGCGGAAGATCCTTCCGCGAGTAATCGAACTCCGGTGCGCTCGGCACGAGATAGAGCGGCATGCTTCCGGCAAACTCGGTGACCGACATCACCAGGGGCGGGAGGCCATGCTGTTGGCGGAATTGGCTAACTTCCCGGCGGACGGGAGCGCCCAGCATGTTCGCGACGCCGGCTGCGGCGTGGCCAAACAAATTCAGCAGCCAGTTGCGCGAGGGAGGCAAAGCTAGTCCGGCGACCGGCTTCTCCGGCCCCGGCAACAGACACGTGGCGACGTGCGAGAACGCGGCTACCGGCAGTCCGGTTTTTTCGCCGATGATCAACATCGGCGCCCACATCGCCAGGTCGCAAACAATCGCGTCGGCGGGAAAATCCGACAGGATCGTGGTGAGGTCCCGCAGTTGCCCGGGCATGGTCTCAATCAGAAATGCGCGCCATAACTTTCGGGTTTTTAGGGGATTTCGGCGAAAATTGATGAGCTGTTCCACCGCGGAGCGCACGCCGGAATCATCCACCGCGCGAAACGGGAAGCAGGCGAAGCCTTCCTTCTCCACCACGCAGCGGACGCTTTCGCCGCTGTAGAACGCGACGTCATGACCGCGATCTTGCAGGGCATGGGCAAGAGCGATGTTGGGCTGCAAATGCGTTGGAAATTGCCACAAGGTTTGCAGAATTCTCGCCACAAACGGACTCTCGTTAGGACCGGCTGAGTCTCTTCAAGATCTGATGCATGTACATTCGTTGGAAGAGTCCCGGGGGAAGAGCGCCGCGGGCAGCCAACAGCAAGCGCGCACGGTTTGCCACCAGGTAGCGGAGACGCGGCTTGCGGGTCGCGAGCGCGGTCCGAATGGTACGCGCCACGGCTTCCGGCGTGGTCTTGGACGTCTGGACGGCCCAATCGGCCAGCCGCTCGGAAGCAGCGAACCAGCTGTGATAAGGGCTTTGTGCGTCGGCGGATCGAGCGGCAACGTTGCGGTTGTGAGTCCAGATTTCCGTTTTCACGATCCCGGGTTCCACCAGGACGACCTGAACTCCGAAGGGTGCAACTTCCAAAGCGAGCGACTCGCCGATGCCCTCCAGAGCGAACTTGCTCGCGCAATACGAGGTCAATCCGGGCGATCCCAACAAGCCGCCGACCGAAGTCACCATAATGATTCGGCCTCGGCCCGCCTTGCGCATATAGGGCAGCACGGCGCGCGTGATCTTCAACGTGCCGAAGACATTGGTCTCCATTATCTGGCGCATTTCGGCTTCGGACTGATCCTCGAAATAGCCGCGCAACTGCATGCCGGCGTTATTGACCAGGCCGTAGATGGCGCCGCAGCGGGAAACAATGGAACGAACGGCCGCATCCACGTCGGAATCACAAGTCACGTCGAGCTTGAGAACTTCGATGTTTAACTGTTGGCGGGCGGCGGCCAAATCGAGTTGCTGCCGCCGTGCGGGATCGCGCATACCGGCGAAAATTCGAAACCCATGCTGTGCAAGTTCAATCGCGGTTACCAGACCCAGTCCCGACGAAGCGCCGGTGACCAGCACGGCTTCGCCGGAAGCGCGAACGCTCATCCGGTCGCCCGTAGGGTGTAGATAGCGGTCCTGGCAAATCCCAGGTGCCGTTCCTCGACCGAATTGAAGCCGGCCGCCCGGAACAGTGCGTGCCACTTTTCGTTGTTGGCGAGACGTTGATGCGAGAGAGAATGATAAAGCTGGTAGTAAATGGTGATCCCGGGACGCTTGCGCAGCTCTTCCGCCGTGGGACGGATGACTTCGAAGACGATGAGTGGCACGCCGGGAAATACTTTGCGGTAGCTTTGCAGAAAATCGATCACGCGGTCGTCGCCGTCATCCAGCAACTCGTGCAGGATGAAAAAGATCGTTGCGGCGTCGACTTGCCGCAGCGGTTCGGGGAGCTCCTTTATCTTCGAGATGTCTTCCGCGAATAGCTGGACCCTGTTCTGTAAGCCAGCCCGTTGGACTTTTTGCATGCCCTCTTCCACCGCCTCCGGCGCGATATCGATGCCGAGACAGCTCACCTGTGGATCCAATTCGCAGAGTTTCAGCAGGAAGGTTCCGTCTCCGCAACCCAGGTCCAGAATCCGTTTGTAGCCTTTTTGTTGGATGATCTGGTTCGCCAGCGGGAAGAACAGAGAGTTGCCCATGGCGCCGCTGCCGATGGCCACGTAATCGGAGCGGCGATAGAAGTCCTTGCCATAGACCTTCTGGCCGCGCAGCATGGGTTCGAGCGAGCTGAAGATTTCATCGTAGCCATAACTGACTTCGAACCAGCCGCGCATCTCGTCCACCAGCAACGCGCCTTTGCCGTCGAGCGCGTATTTGCTTCCGTCCTTCTTCAGAACTCGGATCTCATACAGCGCGTCGCACAGGGCGGCCAAAACACCTGCATCCAGTTGTCTGGAACTCGCAAACGTCTGGATATCCACCCAACCTTTCGCCCGGAACTCGTCAATCAGGCCGACGTTGAACAGCGCGTGCATGGTTCGCGTGGCGAAAGAGCCGCGAATCATCTCGTTCCAGCCGAGACGGTACGCGCGGCCCAGTCGGAGCATGTTCGGCAAACCGAGCAGGCGGACGGCGTTTACTAACTCCATGGAGGGAGTGTAACCTAGAGATCCCAAAATGCCAAGGGAGACGTCATGCTATAAGTTGGGCTGGAAAAGGCTTTCGTTCCGGCTAGTACCTTGCACGATTTCCACTGCGCACTTAAACCGGACAACAGAAAACATCCTGAAGCATTTAGGGTTATTGACGATGAACCCGTCTAGTCCGATGTACTCTGAGCCGCAGGTTAATCAGCCGAAGAGCGTGGTTCCAACAGTACTATTAGAACGCCAGGTAGAAGAATCGTGGGGTAAGTTGCGGTAGAATCCAAGAACTAGCCCTGTCAGAGAACTAGCTCGGATGTGTGTGTAAGATCATCCGCACTGCGCCGGAGGATTACTTTGAGTGGTGGTCGAGTGTTAGCGGCATGTAAATATTGGTGTTTCGGCACCGCGCTAGTGATCTTCGCGAGCGCGTTTTGCCCGAGAGCTGATTGTCAAGGGCAGCAGGTTCAGGCCCCACCCCAGGAATTGCGGCTGAGTCTGAAACAGGCGGTCGAACTGGCATTCTCACCGGACGGGAATGCAGTGGTTCAGCTTGCACGACTGGAGAACAAAATGGCTGCGGCCCGAAGCCGGGAAGCGATGTCCGCTCTCCTGCCGAATCTGGACGGCTCGGCAAATTTGACGGATTACATCACCAGCTTCGCCGAGCAGGGTTTCACCCAAGTAAAGCTCCCCTTCGGCCTGCAACTGCCGCAAAGAATCGGGCCCATTGACGCATTTGACCTGCGATCGCAGTTGAGTGGCAACATTTTTGATTTCAGCGCCATCCGTCGCTTCCAGGCGAGCCGCGCGGGCACGAAAGCTTCGCGGGACGACATCGACAGCGCCAGGCAGAATGTGGCCGCGCAGGTAGCCCGGCAGTATATGGCCGTCTTGCGAGGCCACGCCGAAGTGGAAGCGGCGGACGCGAACGTGCGCTTGGCGGGCGCTTTACTCGAACAGGCCAAACGCGTCCGCGAGGCGGGCAACGGCATAGCCCTGGACGTGACCCGCGCCCAAGTGGAACTCGCCGACGAGGAGCAGAGGTTGCAAGCCGCTAATGGCGAGCTTAGGGAGGCGGAGTTGAACCTGCTTCGCTCGATGCGGGTGAATTTGGATACGCCGCTGTATTTGACCGACAAACTGGAGTACGTTCCCGTGGACTCGGCCACCCTGGCTGAAGCTAGGGCGCAAGCCAAGAAGCAGCGCCCCGATTTGCGAGCCGAGATGGAGCGGGAACACGAAGCGCGGTTGGGATTAAGCGCCGCTCACGTGGAGCACGTACCCTCGATCCTCGGCTACGCCAACTACGGCACCACCGGAAATCTGAATGCTTCGGCCCTCCCTACCTACACGCTGGGTCTGGCGCTTCGTGTACCATTCTACGACGGAGGCCGCCAAGAGGCCCAGGTGGCCGAGAGCGCAACCCAACTGCGGGAGGAGCGTGTCCGGGTGAAAGATTTGAACGATGAAATTGATCTGGAAGTACGGGTCGCGCTGGAGAGGCTGGATACCGCGGAGGCGCAGTTCAAGACCGCCCAGGCCGGACTGGAACTGGCGCAAGTGGAGCTCGATCAAACCAGCCGCCGGTACGCCGAGGGTGTGGCCGGCAGCATCGAGGTGACCGACGCGCAAACCAAGCTGGCGCGTGCCCAGGACAATCGGATTGCAGCGTTGTTCGGTCACAATGTCGCTCGCATCGATTTGAACTATGCCTTGGGCTCGTTAATGAAGATGATTGGGGAGTGAGTCGGATGCGATCTACCGCAAATAAAATTGTCATCGGCGCGCTGGCAATCCTTGTGATCGGCGGCGCTACGGCTTTCGAATTTATTCACACCTCGGGCGATGCCGGCGCCGGCCGCCTTCTGTTCTCAGGAAACATCGAGCTCGAGCAGGTGGACGTGGCCTTCAAGGTGGCCGGGCGGCTGGTTCAGAGAACGGTAAACGAAGGCGACCACGTAACTAAAGGACTGCTTCTGGCGCGCTTGGATGCCGAGCAGTTGCTCGGCCAGCGCCAGCAACAGGAAGCGGCGCTGCGTTCTTCGGAGGCGCTCATGGCGGAGGCTAAAACCTCACTGGAACTTCAGAAGCGCACGTTCCAGGCGGACCTCGAAGTGCGCCAGGCCGAAGTCCATTCCGCCGCGGCGCACCTGAAGGAGTTGCAGTTGGGGGCCCGGCCAGAGGAAATCCAGGAAGCCGGCGACGTGGTACGCGGGGCGCAGGCCGAGTTCCAGCGCGCCAAGGAAGATTATGACCGCGCCCAGCGTTTGCGCAAGAACGATGATATCCCGGTGTCGCAACTGGAAGTGTCGCGCACGCGATTCGAAAGCGCGCAGGCCTCGCTGCTACAGGCCGAGGAGCACCTGAAACTGATCAAAGCGGGCAGCCGCGCCGAAGCGATCGAGGGCGCCGAAGCGCAATTGGCGCGCTCGAAGGGAGCGCTGAACGAAGGCATGGCGAACGAGCTTCAGATTCAGCGCGGCGAAGAGGAACTTGTGGTGCGCGCGGCCGAGATCGACCGCGCGAAAGCCCAGATAGCGGTGATAGACGCTCAGCTCAAAGACATGGAAGTGTTTTCTCCGCTCGACGGCGTTGTTCTGGTGAAATCGGCCGAGGAGGGCGAGATTCTTGCGCCCGGCTCCCCTGTGCTGACGGTCGGCGATATCGAACACCCCTGGCTGCGCGCGTATGTCGGCGAGCAGGATTTGGGGCGCGTCAAGATCGGCTCTCCGGTCAAGGTCACCACCGATTCGTTTCCCGGCAAGGTGTACCCGGGACGGGTCTCGTTCATCTCCTCGGACGCGGAGTTCACGCCCAAACAGATTCAGTCCAAGGAGGGACGGGTCAGACTGGTATATCGCATCAAGATCAGCATCGAGAATCCTCGCCACGAGTTGAAGTCCAATATGCCGGCCGACGGGGAAATTGCATTGTCCGAATAGGCCTTCACATGCCCGAGCCTGTTATCGCCGCGAAGAACCTCACGCGCCGTTTCGGTCCCATTACCGCCGTCGACGCAGTTTCTCTGGAAGTGGCGCGGGGCGAGATTTTCGGCCTGGTGGGTCCGGACGGGGCGGGGAAGTCCACTTCGTTGCGCATGATCTGCGGGCTCACCAACCCCGACTCGGGAGAAGCCACCGTGGCCGGTTACAGCGTTTTGCGTGACAAAGCGGCGGTGAAAGAACGCATCGGCTACATGCCGCAGAGGTTCAGCCTGTACGCCGACCTGAGCATCGACGAGAATCTGGATTTTTTCGCGCGGCTGCACGGAGTTTCCAAACAGGACCGCGACGCTTTCGTCCCGGAGCTGCTGCGCATGACCGCGTTGACGCCTTTTCGCAACCGGCTGGCGGGAAGGCTCTCAGGAGGAATGAAGCAGAAGCT
Source organism: Bryobacteraceae bacterium (assembly GCA_030045355.1). Lineage (GTDB taxonomy): Bacteria > Acidobacteriota > Terriglobia > Bryobacterales > Bryobacteraceae > Palsa-89. The sequence goes on along the minus strand of JASIGB010000168.1, from coordinate 656 downwards.
GGCGCTGATGTGCACCCTGTTGCATCGCCCCAAGGTCCTGGTGCTTGACGAACCCACCAACGGCCTGGATCCCATTTCCCGGCGTGACCTTTGGTTTCTTCTTTATAAGCTGGCGAAGGAAGGAACGGCCCTGCTGATCAGCACTGCGTATATGGACGAGGCTGCGCGGTGCCATCGCGTCGGGTTGATGGATCGGGGGCGGATGATGTTGTGCGATTCGCCGGACCGGCTGGCGGCTGTGGTGCGCGAAGACTGTTATGAGGTGAGCGGGCCGGACCGGCGCGCGCTCGAAGCCGCGCTCCGGACAAGCGCGGGAGTGGTTCGGGTGGAACGGTGCGGCAGCACCATGCACGTTTTCGTTGACGCCACGCGGCTCTCGCGCAACGGGCTGCTCGCGAATTTGCGGGCCGCCGCGATTCGCGTAACGACATTCGATCAGGTCACTCCCACGCTCGAGGATGTCTTCGTCGCCACGGTGGCGGGGATGGACCAACCGGCGATCGCAACAGATAGGGCATGAGCGAAACGGCAAGCCACATCATCGACGTGCGCGGGCTGGTGAAGAGATTCGGGAATTTCACCGCGGTTCAGGACGTGACCTTTCAGGTTGAGCCGGGGACGATCTTTGGACTGCTCGGTCCCAACGGCGCCGGCAA
>JASIGB010000167.1:0-3099 GCA_030045355.1 Bryobacteraceae bacterium | reverse complement strand
CGAATACTCGCGCAAGGTCTACGAGATCCTCAAGACATTTTCACCCCAGGTCGACATGGCCTCGGTCGACGAAGCCTACATGGATCTCACCGGCACTGAGCGACTTCACGGACCGCCGTTCTCGGCCGCGCACCGGCTGCACCAAGCCGTCAAGCGCCAGACCAATTTGAACTGCTCCATCGGCATCGCGACCGCTCGCATGGTGGCCAAAGTCGCATCCGACCAGGCCAAGCCCAATGGCATCCTCTGGGTGCTGCCGGGCGAAGAGGCGCGGTTCCTCGCGCCGCTCGACGTCCGCAAAATCCCCGGCGTCGGCAAGGTGACCGAAAAGAATCTCGCGGCGTGGGGCGTGCGCAAGGTGGGCGACCTGGCCGCGCTCGAAGAGGATTTCCTGCGCCAGCATTTGGGGCAATGGGGGCTCGCGCTGGCCGGCAAATCGCGGGGCCTGGATGCCGGCGGCTGGTTCGATCACGAAGTGGGCGAGGATAACGCGCCCAAATCCATCAGCCACGAGTTCACCTTCAATGAAGACACCGCCGATGCCGACGCGCTTGAAGCTACGCTCGCGCGGCTTTCGGAGATGGTGGCGCGCCGGCTGCGCGAGCACAATGTGCACGCGCGCACCATACAACTCAAGCTGCGCTATTCCGACTTCAGCACCATCACGCGCGCGCACTCGCTCGATCACGGCACGCAGCTCGATACTGAAATTTTCCGCGAGGCCCGCGCGCTGTTTCGCGCCAATCGCAAGCCGAACTCGACCATAAGGCTGCTCGGCGTGCATGCCGGAAGCCTGGAACGCGTCGAAGGCCAGCTCAACATGCTCGAAGAAGGGAGCACCAGTCGTTGGCGCAAAGCGATGACGGCGGTGGACCGGATGCGCGACAAATTCGGCGAAGAAAGCGTGTCGCTCGCCATGGGCCTCAAGGGCCGGTTTCGCGAGCGCGTGCACGAAAATCCGGCGGGTCTGCCGGGCAAAGATCCACGCGAGGATTGACCTCACAAGCGTGTCGCAAGCGTTACACTACATGAAGGCACTCCATGAAACAACTCATTGAAGACATTGCGAAGGCTCTTGTGGATTTGCCCGAGCAGGTGAACGTCAGCGAAGTTCAGGGCGAGCAGGTAACCGTGCTCGAGTTACGGGTCGCGGCCAGCGACCTGGGTAAGGTCATCGGCAAGCAGGGCCGCACGGCGCGTTCCATCCGCACGCTGCTGGGGGCCGCGGGCATGAAGCTCAACCGCCGCTTCACGCTCGAAATTCTGGAATAAAATCTGAAGCTCGTCGCCATCGCACGTCTCCTTCGCGCGCGCGGAAACAAGGGGGAACTTGCGGCCGAGCCGCTGTCGAGCCGGCCCGATCGCGTGAAAACCGTCTTCGTCGGCGAAAAGCCCATGGAAGTGGAGCGCACGTGGATGCACGGCGACGAGTTGATCCTGAAGTTCGCCGGAGTGGACACGATTTCCGACGCCGAGAAGTTGGCCGGCGCCGAGGTTGCGATCCCCTTCGAGCAGCGCGCCACGCTGGGCGGGGATGAATACTACGAATCCGATCTCATCGGCTGCGAGGTTTTCGATTCCGCCGGCTGCTCGCTCGGGGCAGTCACGGAGTTTGAGGAAACCGGCGGCGCGCCTCTTCTGCATGTTGGCGACGACCTCCTGATCCCATTCGCTAAATCCATCTGCACCCAAATCTCCCCCGCAGACAAACGGATTATCGTGAATCTCCCGGACGGCCTCTTAAACCTGAATTTGCCGGCCCCCCAGCCCCCAATCCCTGATCCCCAATGATTTTCCGCCTCCTCACAATTTTTCCCGACTTCTTCCGCGGCCCCTTCCAGTACGGCGTGGTCGCGAAAGCCGCCGAATCCGGCCTGGTCCAGATCCACATTCACGATCTCCGGGAATTTACGCATGACCGCCATCGCACCGTGGACGATCGCCCCTTCGGGGGTGGCGAAGGCATGCTGCTAAAGCCCGCGCCCATTTTCGAAGCCGTGGAAAGCATCTGGCCGCAACGCACGCCCGCCCAGCGCGTCATCCTGCTTTCGGCGCAGGGACGCCGGTTCGACCAGGAAGCGGCGCGGCGGCTGGGCAGCTATGGGGAGATCTTGCTGATCTGCGGGCGCTATGAGGGCGTGGACGAGCGCGTCGCCAAGCACCTCGCGGATGAAGAGCTTTCGGTGGGCGATTTCGTGCTGAGCGGAGGGGAACTCGCCGCCGCGATGGTCGTCGATTGCGTCGCGCGGCTGCTCCGCGGCGTTCTGGGAAACGAAGATTCGGCGGCGCATGAATCCTTCACCGAGCCGGGGCTCCTGGACTGTCCGCAATATACGCGCCCCGCCGATTTCCGAGGCTGGAAGGTTCCAGAAGTACTATTGAGCGGCAATCATGAGGAGATCCGGAACTGGCGCCGTCAGGCTGCCCAGGACAAAACTGCGAAGAACCGCCCCGATCTTACTTAAAGAGGGCCGGATCTACTACAATGAAGTTTCAAGGAATTGTCACATGCCGAATCCCCTGCTGACCAAAGTTGCCGCCAAGTACCATCGCCAGGTGCCGGAGTTTCGCCCGGGCGACACCATCCGTGTCCACGTCAAGATTAAGGAGGGCGACAAAGAGCGCCTCCAGGCTTTCGAAGGCACCGTGATTGCCCGCAAGAACTCGGGGCTCGGCGAGACGGTCACCGTTAGAAAGGTCAGCTTTGGCCAGGGCGTTGAGCGTATCTTTCCGATTCACGCGCCCGTGATCGATCATATTGACGTGGTCCGCACCGGCCGCGTGCGGCGCGCCAAACTGTACTATCTGCGCGATCTGAAGGGCAAAGCGGCGCGTTTGCGGGAACGCGAATAATAGGGGCTCCTGCGCCGCTCCGTGTGGCGTGGTGCGTCTTTTGGGTTCCGGGTCCTCGATTTGATGAGATGCCAGGGAAAATTCGAGCGCGACGCCCGGGCCGAAGGTTTCGAGCGCATTGCCGGCGTTGACGAGGTCGGACGCGGCGCGTTGTTCGGACCAGTTTTCGCCGCCGCCGTCATTTTATCCCCCGAGCGTCCCATTCGCGGGTTGCGCGACAGCAAGCTGCTGGATGCCGAGCGCCGC
>JASIGB010000003.1:0-3014 GCA_030045355.1 Bryobacteraceae bacterium | reverse complement strand
CGGAGAAGGATGGGGTGGTGGAGTCATAGGTGAACGATCCGGCGCTGGGCGCATCACCGCTGCTTGTGGTGAAGTTGATGTCGTAAGTTGTAATCACATCCGCAAGGGCGGCTGGCGCACAACAGGCCGTGGTCAGAAATACGGCGGTCCACAATCGCAAGCAGGCCATTTAATAGTGCTCTCCTATCTGGATGCGTTCCTCTAGCAGGAACACAATCATAGCGTAAGTTGTTACGGTAAATGATTGTTCTTGGCAGCTTCTTCCTGAAAGCCGTACCAAAAGTACCAGGTTTCGCATCGTCGCTAGCACTTGCATGCCGGTGTGAAGCTGTGCTACCATTCGTTACGCGATGTTACTGAACGCATGCTGCTGAAACTCAAACGCACGCCGGGACTGTATCTGGTCGGCTTCATGGGATCGGGGAAATCAGCCGTCGGGCGCTTGCTGGCCCATGAGCTTGGCTGGCATTTCGCCGACATCGACGAAGATATCGAGAAAGCCCAGGGTGTTTCGATCGCCGACATCTTCGATGCGCGGGGCGAGAATGAGTTCCGGGAGATCGAGCGCGCGGCCGTTCGCGAGCGCGTCCGGGAAGTCGAGCGCGGCAAACCCATGGTGCTGGCGCTGGGCGGCGGCGCGTTCGTTGACACCGAGAATCGCAAGCTACTCGAAGAGCGCGGCGTCACCATATGGCTGGATTGTCCGTTCCCGCGCATTCAGGCGCGCATCGCCGGCGAGGAGCATCGGCCTTTGGCGCGCGATCCCGGGAAATTCCGCCAGCTCTTCGATGACCGCCAGGACGCCTACGGCAAGGCCGAGTACCGCATCCACGCCGACACCGACGAACCGTCGGAAATCGTGGCGGAGATTTTGAAGCTCCCGATCTTCTAGCGAGAGATGGCCGCGAATTTACGCCGCCAGGCGCTGCGCATTTTTCAAGCTGCTCTCGAAGCGGCCGATCCATACCAGGCCGTGCTGCGCCATTTCGAGATGCCGCGCGGCAAATTCAGGAACACATTCGTCATCGGCGCGGGAAAAGCCAGCGCCCAGATGGCCCGCGCGGTCGAGAAGCAGGTAGAAAAAAAGCCTGGGGCGCGAATCACAGGCGGCGAGATCAACGTTAAAGACGGCCACTCGGCGCGGCTCCGGCGCATCCGGTTCAACGAGTGCGGCCATCCCATTCCCGATGCACGCGGAGTGGCTGGGGCGCGGCGTATCGCGCAGATCGCGAGCGCGGCGGGCGAGGATGACCTGGTGATCTGCCTCATCTCGGGCGGCGCGTCGGCTCTGCTGTCATTGCCTGCATCCGGCATCACGCTGGCCGAAAAACAAAAGGCCACGCGATTGTTATTGCGCTCCGGCGCCAGCATCCACGAGATCAATTGCGTGCGCAAGCATATTTCGGCCATCAAAGGCGGGCAGCTCGCGCGGCTGGTATATCCCGCGACGCTCATCACGCTGATCCTGTCGGATGTGATCGGCGACGATCTGGACGTCATCGGCTCGGGCCCGACGGTGCCGGATCGCTCGACACTAGCCGATGCGCGCTCAATCTGCGCCAAGTACGGGATCACCGTGCATCTCGATAACGCCGCGGAGACCCCGAAGCCTGGCGATCGAATCTTTGCGAAGGTCACGAACGTGCTGGTGGGCAGCAATGCTCTTGCGGTCGAGGCCGCGGAGAAAGAAGCGCGCCGGCTCGGCTTCCATGCGATGGTGCTTTCGAGTTCCGTGCAGGGAGAAGCGCGTGAAGTCGCGCGCGTGCACGCGGCCATTGCCCGGGACATTCGATCCTACGGGCGGCCGCTTCGCGCGCCCGCGTGCATCATCTCCGGCGGCGAAACGACGGTCACCATTCGCGGCGAAGGCCTGGGTGGGCGCAATCAGGAATTCGCTCTGGCGGCCGCGATGGACATCGCCGGGTTGCGCGACACGATCATTCTCAGTGCGGGCACGGACGGCACCGACGGGCCAACCGATGCCGCGGGAGCAATCGCCGATGGCACGACGGTCGAACGCGCCGAAGCGCTGGGCTTGAGCGCGGCCGCCTTTTTGCGAAACAACGATTCGTATCGTTTTTTCGAGGCCACCGGCGATTTGATCAAGACCGGACCCACCGGCACCAATGTCGCCGATATTCAGCTCATTCTGATTCGTTAACTATTCGTGCTCCACTTTCAAAGGCTCACTTGGCCTGGCCGGCTTTGCAGGCTGGGCCGCAGCGGCCGGAGGTGCGGGCAGTTCCGTCGTCTCTTCCGGACCGGCCTTGCGCACGTTGATGCTTCCGCGTCCGGTCTCGAGCCGCAGCTCAGGGCCGCCGCCCGCTCCGCCGGAAATCGTCGCACCGCGCTCGGAACTTTCTTGGTGCAAGGGATCGCCGTATTCGTTGCTGGCATCGCCATGGTCCGTGGACGCGCGCAGGTCGAATTTCGCGCCCGGCGGCAAGGCCAGCTCGATATCGCCCGAACGGGCATGCACCTCCATCTTTGGCACGCTCTTGCCGGGCCGCAGAACGATGTCGCCGCGGTCCACCGTCAAATCGAGTGACTGCGTGAAATCGGAAAGCTGCACATCGCTCGAGCGCGTACGCAGCCGGATGGGACCCACGATGTTGTTCCCCGTGAAGTCGCCCCGGCTCATGCGCACCTGGCCCACGAGCTTCTCGAAGTTGAACGCGTTGATGGTGTCGTCCCAGCGCAGCGGCTGAGCTAGGTTCGTCAACTGAATGTCGCCGACGTAGATCGCGTTCACCAGAACCGGGCCGCCGATGTTCTGCAATTCCAGGTCCTCGCCGCGGCCTTTCAGCGTCACGCCGCCCTTCACGTCCACGGCGCGAATGAGGTCGCTCGCGCGCGTATCGATCTCCACGCTGCCGCCCAGGTTCTCCAACCGCACGCCCGCGTTGTCGCTCGAGATATTGACATTGCCGTTGACGCCCTGGATATCGAAATCGCCGTAACGTCCATGCGCTTCGATGGAGGAGCCGGCCGGAACGGTGATGTCCAGATCGGCG
>JASIGB010000166.1:0-2527 GCA_030045355.1 Bryobacteraceae bacterium | reverse complement strand
CGCGCAGATCAATTTCGGCGTGGTGCTGAACGAATCGCTGAAGGATACGGTGAAGATTACGGTCATTGCCACCGGGTTCCAGCGCGACAACCTGCCGCAACTGCAGCGTCGCGAGCCGGTGATGCAATCCGTGCCGGTAGAGCCAATAGTCTTCCAGAACTTGCCGCCGGTGCCGCCGCCTGCCGCGCCCGCGCCGGTTCCCTCTCCCGAGCCGTTGTTTTCAAGCGGCCTGAGCACCGGATCGTCCTACTTCAACGAGCGGCCCGCGCCGGAACCCGAGCCCGAAGCCGAGCCTGTCATGGAAGATCACCCGCCCATGGCCATCCCGGACGATCTGGAAGTGCCGGCGTTCATGCGCCGCGAGCGCCGGTTATACCAGTAGTTTTTGACTTTACCAAGTTTACCTGTATATACTGAATTCGGAGGTAATAGTGCCGACTTCAGAGAATGTCATTCGTGTTGCCGATGAGGCTTGGGTTGCGCTCGCCCTTTTACATCGCGAGCATCCGGAACGAGTTTCGTTTTCTCCCCGGGAAATTATCGATCGCGCTAAGGAGGAACGGGTGGCCGCCGAATTCAGGCCTGGCATCCAGCCCCACATCTATTTGCATAATGTGGCAAACGTGCCGCCGAATTCTGCACGTTACCGAATGTTCTACCGGCTGACCGATGATTCCTATCGGCTGTTTCGCGTCACGGATACGGCTCATCCTTTGCGCAAAGGCAAAATAGTGCCCGAGCGCGACGAGCTTCCGGAAAAGTATCATTATCTGCTCGACTGGTACGAAAAAGAATATTGCTCGGAGACCACACCTAGGAGCGAGGAGGATGATCCGATCCTGCGAATGCGCGGACTTGGCAAGGAGATTTGGGCCGATACTGATGCCGACGAGTACGTTCGATCTCTCCGCATGAATTGGGATGTCAGTGCCAGCAGTCGATAGGAACCATGGCGAACATCTTCTGGGATACCAACGTTTTTGTTTACCTGTTCGAGGACCATCCGGAGTACGGGCACAGGGTTGACGATCTCCGCCGTGAAATGCTCAGACGAAACGACCGCCTCTTCACCAGCACAATTACAATTGGCGAAATTCTAGTGAAGCCCCTATCGAGGGGTGACCGCGCACTTGCGAAACAATACCGAGAGTTGTTTGCCTCTCCGCAAGTAACTGTCTCCACCTTTGACTTGGACGCTGCTGAGGCTTACGCGATCATCCGACAAGACCGCACGATCACACCGCCGGACGCAATTCAATTGGCGTGCGCGGCCGCTGCGCAAGTTGACTTGTTCATCACAAATGACACTCGACTGAGGCGTAAGAACATACCCGGAATCAAATTCATTTCGAGCTTAGCCGAGGCGCCCATCTAGTTATCGAATCACACACTACTGAAACACCGGCTGTACGCGCGATCCGTTCTGGATCAGCTTCTCCGACGGCAGCGCCACCGCGTCGCCGGCCTGCAATCCCGAAAGCACCTGCGATTTGGTATAGCTCGATACGCCCAGGATGATCTTGCGCCACACCACGCGATCGCCTTGTAACAGCAGCACGCCGGTTTCCGAATCCTGGCGCCGGATAGCTTCCTTCGGAATGGCGACCGCATTGTTCACCACGGTGGCTTGAATGTCCGCGTTGATATTGGCGTTGGGGAGCAGATCGCGATCCGGATTTTCGATGATGCATCCCACTTCGCCCACCTGGCGCGTCCCCAACGGCACGATCTGCGTCGGCAGCTTGTCTACTTGCCCCTTCCATTGATGGCCCGGCATGGCGTCCCAAGTGATGACCACCGGCTCGCCCTGGCGCACCTTGCCTAAATCGGGTTCGTCCACGTACACGGTCACGCGCACCTGACCGAGGCGCCCCACCTTAGCGATCAGATCGCCGGGATTCACATAGGCGCCCTGCTTCAGGTCGAAGTCATACAGGGTTCCATCCATCGGCGCGCGTAGAACACTGAGGTCCAGATTGCTCTGCGCCACCGCCGCGGCGGATTGCGCTTCTTGTATACGCGCTTTGGCGATTTGCTTGTCGGTACCCGTGACGAGCGCCACTTTGTTTTTTTCGAGCGACTGGATTCTTAACTGGAGCTGATCCACAAGCTGGCGGGCGGCATCCACTTCCTGTCGCGTGGCGGCTTGCTTGGCGAGCAGGCGGTCCAGCGCTTGATAGCTTTTTTGCGCGGCATCCAAATCGAGCCGCGCGCGGGCGAGGTCCGATTCGATCTGCTGCCTTTCGGCCACCCGCCCACCCTGCGCCAACACTTGCTCCTGCGCCTTAGCTTCCTGAATCGCGGCTTGGGCCTTCGCCAGATCGGCCTTCGCCACGCGCGTATCCAACTCCACCAGGGGCTGGTCCGTCGTCACGTGCTGACCTCGGCTCACATATACCTGCGTCACCACGCCGGAACGCTCCGCGCGCACGGGCATCCATTCGATAGGTTCCACTTTTCCGTTCGTATTCAGCGAGCTGACCAGGATTTCGCGAGCGACTTTCACGAAATCCACTTCGGGCGGACC
>JASIGB010000015.1:0-2719 GCA_030045355.1 Bryobacteraceae bacterium | reverse complement strand
GCTCGGCCGCGGCGGCCAGCAGCTCGCGCTCGCGCGGCAACCACTCGTAGGATTTCGAAAAGCCAAACTGCATCACGCCCGCCGTGCGCCCGCCCATCGCCAACGGAATGGACCACACAGTCTGAAAGCGCGGCTTCCAACCCGGCTCCAACAGCAAGGTGACGCCGCCCGACTCCCGGGTTTCTATCTGTCGCGAGCGAGCGAGCGTCCGCATCCGCAGACGGCTGTTGGGGACTTGCGCCAGCGCCGGACTGTGCGAGCCCCGCGTGTGCGCTTGCGCCCGCAAAACCCAGGCGCTCCGCTTGTCGTTCAGCAGGTACAGATGCCCGGCGTCGGCGCGGCACACCTGGACCAGGGCGTCCAGAAAACGCCGCAACAGCTCCTCCAGATTCCGCGATTCCAGCTCCACCCGGAACAGCTCATAGAAAGCCTGCGTTTCCGACTCCCGTACCTGGTAATAGGCATTGTTGAGCGTCAGGATGACGCAGAAATGCAGTTGCTCGCGCACCCATTGGAAGTTCGCGTATTCCTTGGGCAGCAGCTTGCGCAGCAGCGGCGTCAGCAAGCGGTCATACTCCTGCAACGCCTCCACGATGCTGCTCGGCGGAAGGTTCAGCTTCGCCAGGCGCCGGCCGTTATATTCCACCTGCTCAATGAACTTCAGCGGCGGCTGGCCGCTCGCCAGAATCCGCGCCGCGGCGCCCGGTGTGATGGCCGCCAGCGCGATGCGAATCCTCGCGTCCAGTTGGCTGAAGGGGCCAGCTCTTAGTTTCGCCAGAAAGCGCCGGTCCACGATATCGGCGTGCGGCAGCAGCAGGACCGCCAGCCGCAACAGATGCACCCGGAGCTGATCGCTCAATACATCGGCTGCGTCGGCCAATTCCGGCGATATTTCCGTCAATGGCACCTTGAATTTCTATCGGCTACTAGGGGGAAAGCTTTAGCTTGGGAGCCTCTCGGGCTCCCAAGCGCCATTGGCGATCGGCTGTTGGCCTTCAAGGCACGCGCCGCGTCTATGTGGCTTTGGGAAAGGAACCGCGCAGTGCGAGGAGGGCAGCTACCGCGGCCTTTCGCTTTCGATCGGGCATGAGTGGAATACCGGCGACGTCAGTCAGTTCCATCCGGCTTACCTCGATTTCCCGCGGATGATCAAAGATTTCGTTTCCTGAGGCGCCCTGCTTCAACGACCGGTAGATTCCGCCGAGATAGATATCGTACTCGTCCGCCGCCTCTGGCGTATCGCTGACCCCGATAGGGTCCCACTCCTTCATGAGAACCTCGCGAATCTCAGCCCTAATCTGGCGCGACCTATCCTTGTCATCCACGATTCCAGATTGTCTGCCCCGACACTAACTCCGGGAATCCAACTCGCCGTCGCCTAATCGATCGCGTGCCAGCCCCCGGCCCCTGATCCCCAGTCCCTGCCGGGGTCCGGATCACGTTGAACCGAAGCAACCGATACGGTATGCTGATATTCGTACACAAATGGCCAACACGTTCTCTGCGCTGAAGCGCATGCGCCAAACCAAGCGCAAGACCACCGTCAACCGTCTCCGCAAATCGCGTCTCCGTCACCAGATCCGGTCCATGCGCCGGCTCATCGCCGCCAAAGACAGCAAGGGCGCCACGGACGCGCTGCCCGCCACGTTTTCGTTGATTGACCGCTCGGCCCGCTGGGGCATCATCAAGAAGAACACCGCCGCGCGCTACAAGAGCCGCCTCACGGCTCGGCTCAAAGCCATCGCTTAACGTCGCCGCCTAACTTCGCCTCACTTCGTCAGGCTCAGCACCAGTTCTTCCATCACCACTCGATCGTCCGGCCGGGCGTCGCGCAGCGCTTTGTCCGCCCAAAAGATCTTCTCGATCGCGAGTCCCAGCTTCTCGCCTGGAAACGCAGCCATGGTCTGATAGACGCGCTCGGCCGGCTCCCGCCAAATGCGAAAGCCCTGCCTCGAAAGTTGCGTCTGGATCTGTTGCGCGCTCTTTAGCCCGGAATCGCGCGCCGCCATCGCCAGACGAAATTGCGTGGCCAGGAACGTCAGTGCCAGCGGGAGGTACTCGCCTTCGCGAAACAGTGTGTCCAGGCTGTCCAGGGCACGCTTGCGATCCCCGCGCCCCAGCGCGCCTACCAAGGCGAAGATGGTGGACGCCTGCGCATTGGGAACCAGGTGCAGAATATCCTCGGCCGTCACCTTGCGTGTCCCGCCCGTGTAAAGCCGCAGCTTCTCGATTTCATTGGCGATCCGGCCTGCATCGGAGGCGAGCGATTCCACCAAAAGGCCGATCTCGGAAGGCCCGATCTGCAGCCCCGCCTCCTTCGCCAGGTCCTGCGCCAGCCGCCGCGCCGATTCCACCGTGTACGGCCGCAGCTCCACGACCTCCGGAATGGCCGCATAAAACTTCTGCACGCGTTCCAACTTGGCGCGGTCGTCGCCCTCGAAATCGTAGCGGCTGGCCTCAAAAACCAGCACGGTCCCAGGCGTGGGATGCTTCAGGTACGACGCCAGATCCCCGGCCGCTGCGTTTTCCTCATCGCTAGCGGCCCGCCCGCGCGGTAGCGCAGCCTCGGCGCCCGAAACCCAGATCACGCGATTGGCCGCAAACAACGAAAGCGACCGCGCGTCGTCCAGGATCGCGGCGAGCGTGGTTTCTTCCAATTCGTGCCGGCTCAAGCCGCTCTCGCGATCCTCCCCGCCAAGGACTTTCTCCACCAACGCGC
>JASIGB010000165.1:0-4296 GCA_030045355.1 Bryobacteraceae bacterium | reverse complement strand
GCCGTCGTGACTTCGGCGATGTTACGCACCTGGTTGGTCAGGTTGCTGGCCATGGAGTTGACCGAATCCGTCAAATCCTTCCACGTTCCCGCCACCCCGCGCACATCGGCTTGGCCGCCCAATCGTCCTTCGGTTCCCACTTCGCGCGCCACGCGCGTTACTTCCGCCGCGAACGACGAAAGTTGATCCACCATGGTGTTGATGGTCTGCTTTAGTTGCAAAATCTCGCCCCGCGCGTCCACGGTGATGCGCGTAGTCAGGTCGCCCTTGGCCACGGCCGTCGTCACGCCGGCGATGTTGCGCACCTGGTTGGTCAGGTTGCTGGCCATGGAGTTGACGCTTTCGGTCAAATCGCGCCAGGTTCCCGCGACGCCCGGCACCACGGCTTGGCCGCCCAGTTTGCCCTCGGTGCCCACCTCGCGCGCCACGCGCGTCACTTCACTGGCGAAAGAATTCAACTGCTGCACCATCGTGTTGACCACGCGCGCGGTATGCAGAAACTCTCCCCGCAACGGACGCCCGTCCACTTCAAGCGACATATTCTGCGAAAGGTCACCCTTCGCCACCGCGCCGATCACGCGCGCCACTTCCGTCGACGGCTGCACCAGGTCGCCGATCAGGCTGTTCACCGCTTCCACGCAATCGGCCCACGCGCCGGAAACCGAGCCGATGGAGGCGCGCTGGCTGATTTTCCCGTCCTTGCCCACCAACCGGCTGATCCGCTGGAACTCGCTGACCATTTTTTGGTTGATGTCCAGAACATCGTTCAACGCGTCGGCGATCTTGCCCTCTAGCCCCATCTGGTCGACCGGCATGCGAACCGAGAAATCCCCTCTTTTGAACGCGATCAGCGTGCTCAACAAAACGGTGGCATCGTTACGCGATTTATCGCTCCGCGACTTGTCGCGTTGACTGCCGTTGGCAACGGCGGCCCTTCCGTTCGCCCGGCCGGCGCCCGCTTTGGGAGTCTTCTGGCCGTTCTCCACGTGTTTGCCCTGTTCCACCGTCACACTTTTCATGTTCCTCGCTCCTCGAGAGAGTAAGATATCTTACGATACAATACTGGCTGTGGCAACCGGTATAGAGACTCCGGCGCGCCAATCGCGTTACAACAATTTTTAGCAGTCCGCGAAGCTACCGCCGATTATCTACTCTAGAAGGTTAGTTGGACGTGTTTGAGATCCTGCTGGCTGAAGACAACCCGGGCGACGTGCTATTGTTCCGCGAAGCCCTCGGCACTTGCTCCCTGCCTTGCAATCTCGTGGTCGCGGCTGACGGCCAGCAAGCTCTCACGCTTCTCGGTGGCCGGTCCCAAGAAAGCCCCGGCTGGAAACCCCACCTGATCGTGCTGGATGTGAATCTTCCTAAGCTCAACGGAGAACTTGTGCTGCGCCACGTGCGCGGGCAGCGCGTGCTCGATGGCGTGCCCGTCATCATGTTGACATCTTCGGCCGCGCCCGCCGATCGCGACACCGCGCTGGAGCTAGGAGCGAATCTTTATCTGCAGAAATCCTCCAACCTGGACGAGATTCTCGCGGTCGGTAAGATTGTCGAGCGCATGCTCGCACGCTCCTAACACTTTGCCTAAGACAATTAGCTGGAGCACGACAAATTTTTACAAGCTACCCCGGCGTGCCCTAAACACTATTCCATGTTGTAATCGAGAAGAAGCATTGACGGGCGATGATGGAAGAGTTGAGCGGCGACGTTAACCAGTTGGCCCTCTCGCGCGTCAACCGGAGAGAGGCGTGAGGTTAGGCGCCCATACGGGATTCATGAAAACAAAAACGACATTTCTTGTACTCTTGCTGGGCGCGTGCGCCGGCTCGGGGCTGGCGCAAAACTTCGATTCCTCGGGCGACAGCAAGCTGAACGGCACTTATTATTTCCGCCAGGTGCTCTATTTCGAGGAGGACGCGGCGGGCGATCTCCAAGACGCGATGAGTTTGCAAGGCACCATCACGTTTAATGGGGCCGGCGCGTACACTACGAATGCCACGCTTCTCGACGGCGCTAGCGGCTCCAGCACGCCGCAATCCTTCACCGGCAGCGGCACGTATGTGATTTCGGCGAGCGGGGAAGGCTATATCAGCGCCGTGAATCCCGACTTTACCGGCGATCAAATCGTTGGGCTGGTATCGTCCGAAGGAGTGTTCATCGGCAGCACAACGGAGACCACCGAGGAATATAACGACCTTTTCGTCGCCGCGCCGGTCGGATCACAGAGCAACGGCACACTATCTGGATCGTATCAGGCCGCATATTTCGATCCGACCTACACCGCCTCCAACGGGGTCCCGGGCGGCGACGCGCTGCTCACTTTTACCGCCAACGGGAGCGGCGGCATCGGATCGCTGAACGCCAGCGAGTATCTGGGCGGCAATACCAGCGCCACCGCGCAAAATCTGAGTGGAGTGACCTATTCCTTCAGCAACGGAGCGGCACAGCTCAATTTCGGGGGCAGCAACACCACCAACCTGATCGGCGGCACGGATCTTCTCTACAGTACGCCTGACGGTAATTTCATTTTCGGCGGCAATTACAACGGCTTCGACATGTTCGTCGGCGTCAAAAACGCCACCAGCAACCCCTCCAGTTACCAGGCGCTGTACTATCAGGCGGGCGTGGACCTCGATCTCTACGGATACCCCAACTCGAACGACGGCCTGGACAGCTATTACGGAGCAACCAACATATTTTCAGGCGAGGGCGTCAACAACATCATTGCCGACGAGCGGGACAACCTCCCGGCAGCCGGTGCGACGGAGAGCCTCGACTACTACGACCAGTACACGCTCAACGGAGACGGAAGCGCCTCCGACAGCTATTACACGTACTGGACCAGTCCAGACGGCGCGATCCGTGTTGGTTTTGGGCCCAGCGCGTACCTGGGGATCAACGTGGCGTTTCAGGCTCCCTCGTTCAGCGGCTCCGGCGTCTATATCGATCCGGTGGGTGTCGAAAACGCGGCCAGCTCCGCGCCCTTCACCGCATTTCTGTCTCCGGGCGAATTCGTAAGCATCTATGGTTCCGGCCTCGCCGATACTACCACCAGCTCCGGTCTTCCCTTCCCGACCAGCGGGGGCTTGGCCGGCGTGACCGTGACGGTGAACGACGTGCAAGCACCCGTTTACTTCGTCAGCCCCAACCAAATTTCCTTTATCGTGCCGTGGGCGACGACCCAGGAAGTGGCACAGATTCAGGTCAACAACAACGGTTCAAATTCGAACACAGTGACCGCCTTCGTCGGCGAAACCTCCGTGGGGGTGTTTACCAATACTCCGGTGGGTGGTGACGGAACTGCGGCCGCCGAGCGCCCGGACTACTCAGTGGTCTCCGCATCCAATCCGGCCCAGGTGGGCGAGACCGTCGCGATGTATGTCGGCGGAATGGGCGGAGTCAGCAACCAGCCTGCCGACGGCGCCGCCGCTTCCAGCACTGTACTGAGCTACACCGACGCGACCCCGGTCGTAACTCTGTACGACGACACCGGAAACTCAGCGAGTGCCACGGTTGCGTTTTCAGGACTGGCGCCCGGCTTCGCGGGACTGTACCAGATCAACTTTACGGTTCCATCGGGCCTGGACTACAGCGACCCGCTGTCCGTTGACCTCTGGAGCGGTGTCGATTCGGAGAACTTCGAAGCGATCTTACCGGTTACTGACACCTCGTCAGCCATTCCCGCTGCGCGCTCCGCAGCCGGGAGCCGTCCGCACCTTCACCGCAGACGCTCAGCCAAGTTCCGAGCGCCGCGCCAGAGCGCTGCTAAGCTACGGCGCGGCCCCGGAGCCGGGACTATCGTGCCGCAACCGTAACGGAAGGGGCCGCGGGCGGATCGGCTAGCGGCAAATCCACGGTAATCGGGTTGTGATCTGAAATCCGGTCCGGGATCGCGTGGTTGAGCGCCTGTAGCGTGCGGCCATGAAAGCAGCTAAAGGCTGAGAACTCGCGCTGGTCATCCGGTTTATCCAGGTGCGTCGGGCGGACGAAGATCCAATCCAGCTTGTACTCGCCGATGGGGCCGAAGCGCCGCGAAAGCTCTTCGGTGGCTTCAAAACCTTTCGCGGCGCGCTCGTTGGAATTGGCCAGCCGCCCGCCGCGTCCGTTGGCCGAGCGCTCGGGGTCGCCGCGAAAATCGAACGCGCTGCCGTCATCGAAACGGAAGCGCTCGAGCGTGCTGAAAAACTTGGCTTCGGGATTGTCGCCGATCAGCGGAATGCTGGTTTCGGTGGGGTCCTGCACTTTGCGCGCGAAGCCCACCAGCCCCAGCGACAGGTCGTAGGCCCAGCCGAACGG